>JANNWA010000015.1:0-2650 GCA_031408275.1 Pseudomonadota bacterium | reverse complement strand
GCCGGCGTGTCGGTCGCGCCCATCTACACCAACGCGCAGATCGCCGCCGATCCGCACGTGATCGAGCGCGGGGCATTGGCATCGGTGCCGGACCAGGATTTCGGCAGCGTCAAAATGCCAGGCGTCGTCCCGCGCCTGTCGGCCACCCCGGGCGCCATCCGCTCCACCGGCCCTTCGCTCGGGGCGCATAACGCCGAGGTATACGGCGAGTGGCTGGGCCTGACCGAGGCCGAGCAGGCGCGCCTGCGTGAAAGCGGCGCGATCTAGAAAATCGGGGACAGACCACGTTTTCCGCCGGGAAACAATCTTTGACTTTCAATCGTAAAGTCGGCTACCGGAGCCGATCTCATGTCAGTATAGTTTCCTGTTTTGGAAAATAATCCGCCATGGAAACACTATTCTTCTGGCTGTCCAAACTGGTGTGGTCGGTGATCGCGCCGGAAAGCCTGTTGCTGATCCTCGTGCTGCTCGCGTGGGGCCTGCTCCTGCGCGGCGCCACCAAGTGGGCGAAGCGGGTGCTCGGCGTCGTGTCGATCGGCATGCTCGTCCTGACCGCACTTCCGGTCGGGGAGTGGGTCCTGTATCCGCTCGAAGCCCGATTCCCGGCGAATCCCGTGCTGCCGCAAAGCGTGGACGGGATCATCGTCCTCGGCGGGGCCGAAGACGCGACCCGCTCCGCGGCCTGGGGGCTGCCGCAAACAACCGCGGCGGCCGATCGATTCCTCGCTTCGATCGCGCTTGCGAGGATGTATCCAAAGGCAAAGCTGGTTTTCACCTCCGGCAGCGCGAACCTCCTCAGTCCCGGGCTCAAGGGGACGGACGTGGCGAAGAAGTTGTATTCGGAGCAGGGGCTGAATCCGTCCCGCATCGTATTCGAGAGCGAGTCTCGCAACACGGCCGAGAATGTCTCGCTCAGCAAGGCCCTCGTAAAACCTGCCCCGCGCGAAAACTGGATCCTGGTCACCTCGGCATTCCATATGCCGCGGGCCGTCGGGATTTTCTGCAAATCCGGATGGCCGGTGATCCCATACCCCGTGGATCACCGCACCGTACGGGGCAACCTGCTCCGCGTTGATTCCGGCCTGACCGGCCACCTCGACGACTTGTCGTTCGGGACGAAGGAATGGGTAGGGCTGGTCGTGTACTACTTCACAGGCAGGACGTCAGCACTGTTGCCGGACGGCTGCGCCGCTTAAACAGGCTCGTTTGTGCGGCGGGAAAACGTGGTCTGTCCCCGATTTTCGCGGTCGAGGTAGAGGGATAGCCAGCCGAAGGCCAGCAGGATCATGAACACGAACGCGTTGGCGGGGATTTGCAGGTTGAAATCCACGGTGCTGTGGATGCCGATCGAGGTGATCCCCATGACCGCCGCGAACCCCATGCCGCGGGCCAGCGGGTCGCGCCGCCTCAACTGCGCAAGGAGCGCCGCCCCCAGCGGCATCAGCGCAAACAGGCCGATGAGGCCGATGCCGATCGCGCCGGTGTCGGTGAGCATCTGCACGTAGTCGTTGTGCACGAAATCGAAGAAAGGCAGGATGTCCTCGCCCCGGTAGCGGCTGAACGCCGTATAAAAAGTGCCGGCCCCGGAACCAAAAAGCGGAAAATCGCGCGCGATCGCGAGGGCCTGGCCGCTTGGGTCCACGCGCTCCTCCACGTCGCGCGAGGTGGTCTGTTCTATCCGCTGCACGGTTTTCTCGACACCAAACCACGCGCCGACGATGAAGATGTCCATCACTATCAGGCTGACGATGAGGATCACCGTGCTGCGGGTGGCGTAGCGCGACAACGCCAGGCCGATGACGCCCGCCACCAGCAGGCTCGAAAAGAACGCCGTGTTGCCCATGCGCGAGCGGGTCATCACCAGCCCCACCACCATGACGATGAGACAGATGCGCAGCGGCGCCTTGCGGCTGAGCAGCACCTGCGCGACATCGCGCACGAACCGCCGCCAGCTGCGCCGCCCGGTGTCCTCGAGGTCCGAGATCAACAAACCGATCCCGACCGCCAGCGTGATCTCCAGAAACCCGGCAAGGTGGTTGCGGTTGACGAACCCGCCGCTCGCCTGCGAGGAATGCGGGATGCTCGCGCCGAAGATCACGAAGTCCTCGCCGGCCAGGTGCATCAGGCCACCGTACACCGCCTGCACGAGGCCGCTGAGCACCAATGCGTAGGCCACCAGCCGCAACCTTTCGCGAGTGCGGCATAGCGCGATAGCCAGGAAGAAAGCCGTCGCATAGGCGCAGCTCTTCAGCCAGAACGAGAAGCTCGACCCCGGGTCCACGGAAAGATAGGCCGTCCCGCCCGACACGCTCGCGTACAGCCTGCCCGCCTCGGGTGAAAGGGTTTCGACCAGTGCGAGGGGCAGCGGGATCCAGTGGACCGTGAGATAGACGAGCCACGCGCCGAGCACCGCGAAGGCCGGCCAGGCTTGGGCCAACACGGCCGGCGTGCGGAATTCACCGCGCAGCCACCCAATCAACCAGCAGATCCCCGCCGCAAACAGCCCCGCTTCCAGGATCCCCCACGCCCACCCTCGGTTGCTTCCCAAGGGAAACGGCGCCCAGAGGACCAGGCCGATCAGCAAGCCGAGCGAGATGCGCTCGAACAGCGGCGTCCGGCGCGCCATGGGGTCAGGCGCCGTGCACGATGC
>JANNWA010000014.1:0-3736 GCA_031408275.1 Pseudomonadota bacterium | reverse complement strand
CTCGGCCGGAGGCGGCACGATAGACCTGGGCGGCGACGACACGATCACGGCGAGGGACGGCACGAAGATCGTGCTGGGCGGCGACGGCAACGACACGATCACGCTGGGGGCCGGTACGCATGCGGCGGTGGGAGATAACGGGGTAATCACCTTCGTAGCGCTTGGCGCGCCGGGCGCGGGCAACGTGCTGAGCTATGAGACTACGGACACCGTTCCCTCCACCGGCGGAAATGACAGGATTGTTGCCGGCGACGGCGACAGCACGGTTCTCGCCGGGATGGGCGCCGATACGGTCACGACCGGAAACGGAACGGACACGATCCTGGGCGACAACGGCATCGTGCAAATGGATCCGACCGGCCTGCTGTTCAAGAAGATCGAGAGCACGGTCACCCTCGAAGGCGCGAACGATGTGATTTCAGCCGGAAACGGCGACAAGAACGTGTTCGCCGGATTCGGCGACGACACGGTGGTCGTGGGCGTCGGCACGCATATCGTGACGGGTGATAACGCAAGGCTTGACTACAGCCTGACCGGGACCCGGGAGTACCTCACCACCACGACTGTCACCGTAGGCGGGAACGACCGGATTACCGCCGCCGGGGGGGACACGATCGTCCTGGCGGGCGAAGGAAGCGATATCGTCAACACCGGGGACGGGAATGACGTCCAGCTTGGGGACAACGGATTCGTAAGGTTCGACACCTTGGGCAGGCTTGCCTGGATCGAGACGTACTACCCGCATATTGGAGGCAACGACTTCCTGACCGGCGGCGGCGGCAACGATATCCTCATGGGAGGTGTCGGTCTTGACCAACTGGTCGGCGGCGCGCAAAACGATGCCCTGCTTGGCGACAGCGGGCGTGCAATT
This sequence comes from Pseudomonadota bacterium, assembly GCA_031408275.1. Taxonomy (GTDB): domain Bacteria; phylum Pseudomonadota; class Gammaproteobacteria; order Burkholderiales; family SG8-39; genus SZAS-79. Next base: position 2,865 of record JANNWA010000014.1, on the reverse strand, counting down.
TATGTGGACGGCGTGCTCCGTCAGCTGGAGACCATTGACAACTTCATCGGCAACCAGGACATCCTAGACGGGGGGACCGGGTCAAACGTGCTCATCGGTGGCGATGGTGACGACCTGCTGATAGGCTACCTTGACAATAACGTTCTCTCCGGTGAGTACGGTGCCGTGACGTTCGATGCTGCCGGTCGTGTCACACAGGTCATCAGGTTTGCCTCGAACACCGATCTCCAGGAGGCTGTCCAGGCGGGGCTGTACACGTTCGTGCGGGCTGCCGGTTCCCAAGCCCTCACATTTGGCTCACTGGGGGTCTTCGGCAGGTCGCTGTTCGATGCGACCCGCCTGCAGGACTATCTGACGCTGCCCACGCTCGAGGGCTACGAGACCGCTCCGCGGGCCAATAACAGCACTCGCGGGCCCGCCAGGCCCGCTGATCAGGAATCGGGCGAATCCGGCCGGCAGGAGGAGCGCGAAGGGCGCGGCGGCACCGAGCAAGGCGATGGAGCCGAAGGGGCCGGCAGCACCGGGCAAGGCGGCGGAGGCGGTGGGTCCCGGGATGCGGGGCCGGATGGTGATGGCGCATCCGATGGGGCGGATCTGCGCGACGCAGGAGGCTCTGGTGAGGTGGCCTTTATCGATGCCGAAAGGCTGCTTGGCTTGGCGGCCGCGGATACGAACCGCAACCGTGAGGCGGGGCCCCTGGAAATTGCCTTGGCCGGAATGCTCGGCGCGCAGGCATGGCAGAACCGGCCGCGATCCCTGCCTCCCGCCCGGGGTGCGCAAGGCGTCTCCGAGCGTGGCACAGCCGCCGGGAAATGGATCCGCTCGGCGGACGATCGTGGCGCGGCCGGAGAAATGATGCTGGACCGGCGCTCGCGTCCCCGCAACGACCCGAAAGGGCCACGCCTTCCTTCCGGTGCGATCGAGCAGACCGCTCGCGCCTGGCTGGATCGTTCGCTTGGGGCGCGGTCCGGCGTCGAAAGCGCGCAGCAGGAGTCGCAGCCCGTTTCCCGGTTCACCATCGACTGGGGTACGGACGCCGCAGTCGGGTCGCAGGTCGATCCGGTGCCGGTCCCGAAACGCCAGCCCCCGGGCTGAAGCGCGGTTCAGCGACGGCCGGCGCACTTCGCCTGCCGTAGAATGGAGTTCGGACTGGGGATCCACCATTCGCAGCAGGCGCCCGCCGGGCGGTCCTGATTCATCAATTTGATACCACGGAGTGTGTATGGCAAAAGGCGACAGCACTGAGGCGACGACCGTCAATCCCGCGAAGAAGGCTGCCGACATGCAGAAAGTCGTGTGGGACGATTCGCGCATGAACACTTCGTATTCGAATGTGTGCAACGTTCTGGGGTCGCGGGAGGAGATCACCCTGTTGTTCGGCGCGAACCAGGCGTGGCACTCCGGTCAGAAGGAGGTCAAGGTCCTGCTTTCGGACCGCGTGGTGCTCAATCCGTACGCAGCCAAGCGCCTGGCGAGCCTGCTCGAGCGGGTGCTCAAGGAATACGAGTCCCGCTACGGCGAGCTCAAGATCGAGGGTTGACTGGGTGCCGGGGTTGCCGAGTGGCGTGATCGTTGACACCGCGGCCGGGACCAATTCGGTAGGCGGGCACTACAGCTCGCGTCACTCGACGGACGCAGGCGAGTTCTTTCATTCCTGGCTGGCGGCGCAATGCTCGATGATCGCGGGCACTGCGCAGGGGGTGCTCGTCATGGGCGCTCCGGACGAAGGGCCCTTCGTCCCGGTCGCCCTCTGGCCGGCCGGGCAGGCGGCCGGCCCACTGCTGGCGGAAGTGTCCGGGCAGACTCTGGCCGCCCGCGAAGCCCGCATCGTGAAGGCCATGCCGTCCTCGATCGTTACCTGCCCGGTCCTCGTCGACGGCCAGTTGTACGGCTTGGTGGCGGTCGAGACTACGCTCCAGCAGGAGTCCGCGTTGCAGGAGGTGCTCCGCCAGCTGCAGTGGGGGCTGCAGGGGATCGCGTCGTCCCTTCACGTCCAGCAATCCCTGCAGGAACAGACGACCCGCGAGCGCCTGATCGCGACCCTGGACCTTGTAGCCTCGGTCCTCGCCGAGGAAGGTTTCCTGCCGTCGGCGCAGGCCCTTGCGACCGACCTTGCGATCCGCCTGGATTGCGATCGCGTGAGCATTGGTCTCGTGCGGGACCAGCATGCACGGGTGGTGGCGGTATCGCACAGCGCGGAATTCGGCGAGCGCATGAACCTGATCCGCGCGATCGGCATGGCCATGGACGAATCGCTCGACCAGAAATCCATCATCGTCCTGCCGCCGCGCGAAGGCGAGGTGCTGGTGATCAGGGACCATGCCGCGCTTGCACGGCAGTACGGCAGCGACAGCGTCCTGACGATACCGTTTACAGTTGGCGAGGCGACGCGGGGCGCGTTTACTTTCGAGCGCCCCGCAGGCAGGGAGTTCGACGCCGAATCGGTCGAACTGTGCCAGGCGGTGGTCGCGTTGTGCAGCCGGATCCTCGAGGCACGGCGCCTGAACGACCGCCTGTTCGTGAGCCGCATCGGGGACGCACTGCGCGCGGAACTGGTCAAATTCACGGGCCCACGCCATTTTGGCCGCAAGTTGTCGGCGCTGGTACTGATGCTTGCCGTGGTGTTCTTCAGTTTTGCAGATGGCCAGTACCGGGTCGGGGCGACCGCCACGCTGGAGGGATCTGTGCGGCGCGTGCTGGTCGCGCCATTCGACGCGTACGTGGCGACGGGCCCGCGGCGGGCCGGTGACGTCGTTACCGAAGGCACCGTGCTGGCTACGCTGGATGATCGGGACCTGCGGCTCGAGTACTACAAATGGGCCAGCCAGCGCGCGCAGTACGGCAAGCAGTACGAGGAGGCGGTCG
>JANNWA010000013.1:0-3741 GCA_031408275.1 Pseudomonadota bacterium | reverse complement strand
CGCGCCACGTGCAGCGGATCGCCGGGTTCGGATGCGCGCTCGAGCCATGCGTCGCGCCGGTCGCGGGCGCGCAGCTGGTGCGCCGCCCGCGCAGCCAGCAGCGCGGCGAGCTGGCGCGACTCGCCGGCCTCGAAAGCCTGGAGCGCCTCGCTCTCGGCGCGGGCGAAGCGCCCCTCGAGGTAGGCCTGCGCGGATCCGAGCAGCGCGTCGCGTGCTTTTTCGGACCGGCGGCGCGCGCGATAGGAGCGCACGTGGAGCGGCAGGTTGAGCGTGTGGTGCACCAGCCGCGCAACAAGATAGAAAGCGGCGAACAGGCCCGCGAGCAGGAGGACGAAGAAGATCAGCGAGATCTCCACCCGCCAGCCCGGGTAGACGAACAGGGCGTAGCCCTCGTTGCCGCGCCCGATGATGGCCAGCGCCACCGCACTCGCGAACACCGCCAGCAGCCAGAACAGCGCCCTCATCGCGACACCGCCCGCAAGTCAGGCGCCGCCGCGTTCGCGGCGCGCCTTGAAGCTGCGCACCGCTTCGAGGCTGTCGGCCAGCGTGGGCGGCTCGAACGCAAAGGAGGTCGCCGTGAGCTGCTTCAACTGCGCGGCGAAAGTGCCCGCGGGCTTGGCCCGCACATCGAAATACCGGCCGACCCACGCTTGCGCGACGCGCATGTCCTCGCGAAACCCGGCCTCGTCACGCATGGCCAGGGCGAGCCGGGCGTTCAGCAGGCGCAGCTTCAGGTTCTCGCGCAGGAAATAGGCCTGCGACGGGGCGAGCAGCGGCGGCTCGGTCCCATCCGTCGTGCGGATGCGGACAAGGCTTTTCAATTCGTCCCACACCTCCGAGCCGAACCGCTGGAAGAACCCGTCCGGTTCCGCCTTGACGGGCTTACCGCCCTTGCCCGCCTCCGCGGTGCGCTCGTCGAACGCCAGCGGCAGGCCGTCCACGGCGGTCACCAGAGCGTCGACCTTGAGCGACAGCCCCGCGATATCGATGGCCGGCAGCGCGCGCAGGCGCTCGATGTCCCGGGCGACCGCCTTGCGCACCGGGATGAACTGCGGCCGGTCGCTGCGCGCAAGCCTCGATTCGGCCAGCTGGAGCGCGAGCAGCGCCGCGCGCACGTTGCCGGAGAGCTGCAACTGCTGCGCGGCGATGGTCAGCACCTGCTCGATCTCGGCCAGCGCCCACTCATCGCGGTTGCGCGACAGCTCCTGGTAGAGCGATTCCAGCGCCAGCTGCTGGCTCTGTGATTCGGCCAGCTTGCCTTCGAGCACCGCAATCTTGCCCTGCGCTTCGCGCATGGTTTCCTGCGCCTGCCTGGCCAGGAGCTTCGCCTCGCGGCTGTCGGTCTCGATGTCGCGCAAGCGCCGGGCGAGCTCCTCCTGCGTCGCGCCGATGCGACTGCGCGCGTCATACCAACCGTACGCGCCGGCGAGCACCAGCGCGCCGACGAGCGCAATTGCGGCGATCCGGCGGCGGCGCTTCGCGAGCGCGGTGGCGTCGGCCGGTGCGCCTGTGACGGCGGATTCGCTGGTGTTCGTTGCGGGCTCGCTCATGGCCGCCGTTTTAGCCTGTGCCACGAAAATAGGCAACCAGCGCGGCAAGCACTTCGTCGTCCCCCGCCCCTGCGACGACGACCTCTGCCGCGCCGAGCGACCGGGCCTGCGCCGCGACCCGGGCGTGGGGTACGAAGAGGGGCGTCGCCGCGAGCATGCCGCGTCCCGCTTCGCCCAGCAGCCGGGTCAGGTTGGCCAGGCCCTCGCCGCTCGAGACGGCGATCGCGTGCACCGCACCGCGTGACCATTCGCCGACCAAGGGCCCCATGTCGGTCGCCGGAGCAACGCGGCGGTAGCACTCCGCGTAATCCACCACGGCGCCGCGCGAGCGCAAGGCTTCGGCAAGCGTTTCGCGCCCACCGATGCCGCGGAAAATCACGATCCGCTTGCCGGCGACGGCCGCGAGCGCGGGCTCGGCCAGCAGCGCCTCACTGTCGGCCGGGCCTTCGGGCGCGATTACGTCGACGAATCCCTCGCTTTCGAGTTCGCGCCGGGTCCCCGCGCCGATTGCGGCCACGGGCGGCCCGGGCGGCCAGCTCCGGCGCGCACGCGCGCACGCGAGCCCGTGCTCCACCGCATTTCGGCTGATGAACACAGCCAGGTCGAAGGAATCGAGCCGCTCGAGGACCGCGTCGAGCTCCGCCGAGCGCAACGGCTCGATTTCGATGGCCGGGAAACGCAGCGCCCGGCCGCCGGCCGATTCGATCATCGCCGTGAGTCCTGCGGCCTGCCGTTGCGGGCGCGTGACGACGATCGCCCGACCGGCGAGCGGGGTCACTGGCGTTTCACTGGACGAGCGCGGCCAGGATCTCCGCCGCGCCGCGCTCGCGCAGGAGCTGCGCGACCTGTTCGCCAAGTGCTTCCGGATCGTCCGCCGGACCAGTGGCCTCGGCGCGCGCGATGCGTTTCGCGTCAGGCGCGGAAACCAGCGCCCGCAGCCGCAGCGTGCCCGCCCAGCTTTCCGCATACGCACCGAGCGGGATGCTGCAATTGCCGCCGAGGGCGCGGTTCACGGCGCGCTCGGCGCGAACGCACAGCGAGCTGCTTGGATGGGCGAGCGGCGCCAGCGCCGCGACCAGGTCCGCGCGGTCGACGCGGCATTCGATGCCCAGCGCCCCCTGTCCCGCCGAAGGCAGGCAGTGCTCCACCGACAGGTAGCTGCGGATGCGCGATTCGAGCCCGAGCCGCTTCAGGCCGGAGGCCGCCAGCACGATGGCCGTGTACTCGCCTCGGTTGAGCTTGGCGAGGCGCGTGTTGACGTTGCCCCGCAGCGTGCGGATTTCGACCGCGGGGAAGCGCTCGAGGACCTGGGAGGCGCGCCTGAGGCTCGACGTGCCGACCACCGCCCCGGCGGGGAGGGCGGCGAGGTCGGCGTAGTCGTTGGAAACGAAGGCGTCGCGCGGGTCGTCGCGCTCGGTGATCGCGGCGAGGCAATATCCTTCCGGCATCACGGCCGGCATGTCCTTCATCGAGTGCACCGCGAGGTCGGCCCGCCCGTCGGCCAGGGCCACTTCCAGTTCCTTGATGAACAGGCCCTTCCCGCCCGCCTCGGCGAGCTTGACCTCCTGCATCTCGTCGCCGCGGGTGGTCATCGGCAGCAACTCGACCCTGCATTCCGGGTACAGGGCCTCGAGCCGCTGCTGCACATGCTCGGCCTGCCAGAGCGCAAGCCGGCTTTCGCGCGTTGCGATGACAAGGCGCTTCGGGTGCATGCCCGGCGCGGATGAGGGAGGGAGGGAGGAAGCCATGCGCGAAGTAGCGCGATTCTAGCAGCCCCGGCACGCCCCCCTCAGCGTTCCCCGAGAATGTCGCGCACGGCGGACCACTGGCGGCGGCTCACGGGCAGCCTCTCGGGCACGCCGTCGAGCAGCACCTCCCAGTGCGCCTCGTCCTCGCTGCCGCCCGGGGCGCGCTCGAAGCCGCTGATCGCGCCGCGCGCCACGAGGCAGTTGCGGTGGATGCGGATGAAACCGTCCGCGAACTCCCGCTCGAGGGACACCAGCGATTCCTCGATGAGGTACTCGCGCTCGCGCGTGCGCAGCGTGACGTATTTAAGCTCCGCCTTGAAATAGACGATCGCAGTGGCCGGTACCAGCTGGATGCGGTTGCGCTCGATGATCGAAAAGTGCCCGCGCGGCGCCGCATGGGCGCGTTCGAGGGCCTCCCTGGGCGGCGGGCCTGCGTGCTGCGC
>JANNWA010000012.1:0-14444 GCA_031408275.1 Pseudomonadota bacterium | reverse complement strand
CTCGCCCCTTGCGGGAGAGGGGAGAAAATCATGTACCAACGTTGACCCTAAGCGATAGCGTATCACCAGCACCAACTCATGAAAAAAGCAAAACACTATGCGTAACGTAGATGTAGTCATCGTCGGTGCCAGCCTGGCTGCTGCCGCCTCGGCCAAGCGTCTCACGGATGCTGGTTTGGAAACCATCATTCTTGAGCGCAAGGAACTGCCGCGTCACAAAATTTGCAGTGGAATTTTGTCGCCGCGCGGGCATCGTTTCCTGCTCGAAAATTTCGGCCCATTGCCGCGCGAGGTGCTACACGACCCGACCTGGTGTCGCGGCGTGACCTTCCACTTCCCGTCGATGGTGTCGCTGTCGATGGACTTCTTCGGCGGCAGCACGCCGCACCTGCACCGCAAGTACTCCGACTACTGGGCCATCAAGAGGAGCGGCGCCGAGGTCCACGACCAGACCTCGTTCGCCGGGCTGGAAGACAAGGGCGACCACGTGCTCGTCCATGCGAGGCAGAAGGGCGAGCCCGTGGAGTACCGCGCGCGCCAGGTGATCGGCGCCGACGGCCCGAGCTCTCTAGTGACCCGCGCGGTCTACCCCGACTACCCCAAGCAGATTCCGTGGTTTTTCGTCGGGCAGAAGTTCCACGCCATCATCGACTGCCCGCTCGACGAGCAGTACTTTCATTTCTGGTTCCATCCGGGGCTCGGGCACTACACCTGGAGCCATGCGCGCGATGGCCGGCAGATCGTCGGGGTGGGCTTCAAGCGCGGTGACAATTTCGCCGCGAAGCACGCCAACGTCGTGAACTACCTGTCGGAAAAGCACGGCGTGAAGCTGCAGCCGCACACCGACGACGAGGGCTGCGCCGAGAATTTCGGTCCTTCGCTCATCAACCGCTATGTGTTCGGCAAGGGCAACGTGCTGATCACCGGGCAGGCCGCCGGTTTCCTCAACATGATCGGCGAAGGCATGAGCTGCGCGCTGCACTCGGGCGCGATTTCGGGCGAAGCGATTGTGGAGGCGCGCCTGCGCAACCGCCCGGTGCAGGAGATGTACCGCAGGATGATCGCCTCGGAGGTGCGCCGCACCACCGACCAATGGAACCCGCTCAAGATCGCGTTCGACAAGCCGCACGAGGCCGACTTCCCCGCGGCGCTCATGGCGCTCGGCTGGCGCGACCGCGCGAAAGTGTTGCGCGACATGTGGCGCTTCGTCGTGCTGTACAAGGAATTCAACTGGGGACGGCAGATCTTCAGGGAGATGCTGCAGCGGCCGATGATCGGCGGTTATTCCGCGCAGCGCTGGATGTAGACGAGAAGAGGGGTGCCGCCCCACTTCCGACCTCCCCGAAAAAAGCCGCCGCGCCGAGGTGTGTGCGTGCTCCTTGGCGTGTTCATCGGGTTTCTGCGCCGGGCCCGGCACGATTGCACTACGCAGCAGCACGACGCTACCCGCGCCATCTTGCTTGAGCCGTTCGTTGGCGATCGCGGGGCGCGTGATGTAGCGGCACAGATTCAGGCGGTCGAAAAGGCGTGTGCGCGTGGCTCGGAATCAAGATCGGGGGATAACCACCGCAATCAGAAGAGCGCGTACGCCCGCGGCGCTCTGCGCGGCTAGCCAGCCAGGTATCCGGCTTCGCGCTGGTGGCGCACCGCGGAAATGCGCACCATTCCTTCCAGCGGGGCGTGCTGGTAAAGGGCGATGTAGCCGCTGGCTCCGTAAGAGATCACCAATTCGCGCTGCGATGAGCCGGCGACCACGCGGCCGATCTCCGGATGGTTGGCGAGAATCGAAATGCCTTCGCGAATCCGGCGAATGTGCTCGAGTGCCGTCGTCGGATCGCAGGCGAAGTTGAATTCGAAGATGCGCTCGAGGTCCGCGAGCGCTTCTTCGTCGAAAACGATCACGCGATCCGGCGTGGCTTCGGGCGCACCGCAGGCTTGCCAAGCGCACGCCGCTCCAGGTAGTCAAACGCCTCGTCCGCGGGAATTCCAAGCCCCGTGCGTTTCATGCGCGCCAGGCGGCGCTTGCCCTCCGCGTGGAACTCGGCGCGCGTCGCCTCCGCCTCGACCTTCTCGCGGATTGCCGCGAGCATGAAAGCATGCGCTGTAGTGTCCTGCGCCTGGGCGAGCCTGGCGACCTTTTTCTTTACCTCCGGCGGCAATCTCAGGGAAACGGCCACGTTGCGCTCCATGTATCACAAATGAACTACAAGCATTCTAAAAGTCGAAGCGGGCCCGGTCAATGACTCAATCGATTTTTGGCAGGAGCAAATGAGTTGTCCGGAGTAGTAGCACGAAGTCCAGCGCGGTCAATCGTGCGGTGTTTGGCGAAGATTGCCCGCTCTCAATGATGGTTCGACCCCTGAATCGGCTCGAATTGCCTCAGTTCGACGCACTTGCTTGAGCCGTTCGTTGGCGATCGCGGGGCGCGTGATGTAGCGGCACAGGCGTTCGAGTTCCTTGCGCTGATGCTCCCCGCAGCGCACCCCGGCATGCAGGCTGAAGCCGTGCGCATCGGCGCACAGGGCTGCGGTGGCTTTGTCGTCCCGGCCGGCCTCGGTGCGCAGGCTCAGCACCTTCTGTCCGGCGCGCGGCCCCAGCGCGATGCGATAGGTGCACGCGGCCCCGGCGCGCAATCGCCATATCCCGTCCGCCGCTGGCGGCGATGCGAACAATGGGCACAAGCGATGGCGGCGCCAGGTTGTAGCGCGGCGACCAGGCGGGTGCCGACTGCAAACCGAATTGCAGCGCAATCACCTCGGGGCTGTTATGCAGGAAGTGTCGACCGCACATGTTGCATAGTTCGTCGGAATCAATAGACCGCTGATCTACCTGCTTTCCTGGCATCGAAGCGATCTCGCCGCGGCCCTCGGCAAACGGCACGAGGGCGGATCAGCGACGCACTGCTGGCCGTACCGGATCGCGCAACCAGCCTCGCCACAGGGCGGCCAGCAGCAATGCCGTGCACAGGCCCGCAGCAAATAAAAATGTGCCCTGCAGTCCGGCCAGAAAAGCGCCCTCTGCATCCTGCGTGAGCGCCGCACCGCGCAACGACTCGAACACCAGCATCAGCAAACTCGCGCCGCTGACCACGCCAAGCGTGCGCGTCATCATCCCGAGGCTGCCAGCAACCCCGCGCGCCTTCTGCGGCAGGGTGCCGGTGACAATCTCAAAATAGGCAACCTGGAATATGCCCAGGCCGATCCCCTGCACGGCCATCGCCGCCACCAGAATCACCATATTCCCGCCAGCGCTGAAAAAACCAAGTGCCGCCAGTCCGCAAGCCACCAGCAGCGTGCCCAACAACAGCAGACGATGGGGTGAAATGCGGCCCGAAAGCCAGCCAGCAAGCGGCGCGACGACCATGGTGCCGGTCGCAGAAGCCGCGAGCACGGCGCCAAATGCAGGCGCCGAAAGTTCGGCAGTACGCGCAAGATAAAAGGGCATCAGCAGCATCACCGAAAATCCGCCCAGGTTAACGACGGTATTGCCGAGATTGGCCAGCGAAAAACTCCCGTCCCGAAAATACTGCAGGTCGATGAGTGGCCTGTCGATGCTGTGCTCTCGACGGATGAATCCCGCCGCAGCCAGGCCGGCAACGCCTGCCAGCAGAAAAAACGGCACCACGCCCTGCTTCAGATCCTGAAGCTCGTTCAGGGCCAGCAGGCCGGCGCTGACCGCCACGACAAACAATAGCGCACCCGCGCCATCAAAACTCTCTCGAACCTCACTACGGGGCATTTCCGGCAGCAGCCAGACGAGTGCGAAAGCAATGACGCAGATCGGCATGCGAAACGTGAACACGGCACTCCATCCCCATTCCGCCACCAACAGCCCAGCCACCGGAGGCCCCAGGGCACTGCCCAGGCCGAACAACATGGTGTATATGCCTAGAACGCGCGCACGCTGGAGTTCGGCAAACAATCCCGTGGCAATGGCCGCCCCGCAACTGAGCAGCATGGCCGCGCCCACGCCCTGCAATGCGCGTGCCGCCAGCAGCCAGGGATAGGACGGCGCCAGTGCGCAAATCAGAAACGCTCCCGCACTCCACGCACTGCCGAACAGGAAAACCCGCCGGTGTCCGAAAATATCGCCGATGCGACCGAAAATCAGCATCAGGCTGGCGTGGGTCAATACATAGGCGATGACCACCCACTGAATCGCCGGAATCGGCAGTCCGAAATGCTCGATGATGTAGGGAAATGCGACGTTGACAGAGGTATCCATCGGCACTACCAGCGTGCCAAGCCCCACCACCAGCAACCCCAGGCGTGGTGATTTATTGACGGTTCATCCTCCCGAAAACCAAAGGAAAGCGCCGGCTGGCGTCACCCCGCATCAAACGATGGCGATGGCATTGATCTCGATCAGGCAGCGCGGGTCGGTGGCGAGCTGCACCACCTGAACCGTGGTGGCGGTGTATAGGAAATTCAAACCACCTTTTTCCCCATGCGCGACCATACCGCCGGCCCGACAAGCGGTCAATCGCGCGGTGTTTGCTGAAAACTCACCCTCGCGCTAGCTGGCCAGCCGCACGATGCATGGACCTTTGCATTGGACCTTTGCATTGGACCTGCGGCCGTGGATTGAAAACTGGTGATGCTGGCCGGAGTTGCTTATAATCTCTGCATTGCAGAATTACCGTAATACGGAGAAGGACATGGATGCACTGATTCTTTCAGATCGTGGCACGTTGACCGTGCCAGCCAAGTTACGCAAGGCGCTCGGGCTCAAGTCTGGCTGCCTATTGCAGGCCGAAGCACGCGACGGTATGTTGATCCTGCACCCCGCTAAGGTGGTGCGTTACACAGTGTACGACGAAGCCAAGGTCAAACGCGTGCTTGCTGCGACGGAGCCTGATCCGGTATTGGCTGCCGCGCTGCGCAAAAAGGCGCGCCGCAAGCGTTCTACCTGACTTGTGCGGGTCTTTCTCGACGCCAACCTGCTGTTCGCGGGCGCCTACCGCTCGGCCAGCAACGTTGACTTGCTGATCGAGGTGGCGCCCGCGCGGAAGCTTTCGCTGCTGACCTGTGATTACGCTGCCGGCGAGGCGCGCCGCAATATCGAAGCGAAGGTACCCAACCGTCTGCCTGCGCTTGAACGGTTGTTGCGCGCGATTGATGTCGCCCAAACGGCGCATCCGCACGATTGTCCGATCCCCTTGCGCGAAAAGGATCGGCCGATTCTGGCTTCGGCAATCGCTACCCGGTGCCAGATACTGCTGACAGGCGACAAACGTGATTTCGGCAAATGGCTGGACCAGCCGGGCGAGACGGGCGGAGTGCGAATACTGATGATTGCTGCGTTTCTGATGGAACTCGCGGGTGACGCATAACTGACAATCACCGCAGGCTCTTCAATTGCGGCGATGATCCTGAATTCGCCGCCACACTGCGGGCAGTGTTCGAGGTCGATATCGATCACGCGCCGAAGCAGGCGTGCCCAGCCCATGCGCGCCGGCGCGCCGTGCGCGTGTTGGTCAGCGGGCTCGCTGGTATTCAGCGGTGGGCCCGGCACGACCGCGGCACGCAGCCCGGCATTGGGCGTGAGCACCCCGTGAAAGCGGATCAGGTGCAGACGCGGGCGCGGCACCAGTGCGGCCAGGCGCTGCATGAATTCCAGCGGCGACATCCTGATGTGCGTGGTGCCATCGCGCCAGGGGCTCTTCAACTGCAGCACGACGCTACCCGCGCCATCTTGCTTGAGCCGTTCGTTGGCGATCGCGGGGCGCGTGATGTAGCGGCACAGGCGTTCGAGTTCCTTGCGCTGATGCTCCCCGCAGCGCACCGCCGTGCTGCCGAGGCTTGGCAACTCGGGCATGTGATCACGGCTCAGGGACTGAAGCGCGCCGTCTGAACCGGCAAACTGCCCTCACACGATCTTGCATTGGATCAACAGGTCTTCGTGGAAAGAGTACACCGCGCAGAGCCGGTGATAGCCGTCGGCGCTCTTCTTGCGGTTGCGTTCCATTTGCGTGGCGCTCACGCCAAGCAAGGGCAGGCCCGACGCCCTGAACATGTCTTTGGCCTTGAATTTCGACAGAGGGGCGCGGCGCAACTTCCTCACGAGCCGCCTGGCGCCGGCCTCATCGTATATCAGGCCGAGGTAGGACTCGGCGGCCGGATAGTTATGCTCTTCGGGCTCGGCGATCGGCATGCCGATGCGCTCGCTTTGTGCAGCGGCATTGAAGTCGCGTCGTGAAGTCATCGTGATTCTCCACTAGAAGGCGGAAGGGGTATTCCAGAGCGTCGGGCATGCCAAGCCTGATTGGCGTACAGTTCGGCAATGTCCCCCGAAAATCCGCAACAAGCACCTGAGCGCGAACAGACTGACGAGAGCCTGCGCGAAGAACGCGAGAAGGCCGACCTGGCGCTCGCAGCGACCCAGACGGCTGTCGAAGACAAAGCGGACGCGGTGGTCGAACAAGCCCGGGAAAATGCGGACGCGATCCTGGTCGCAGCCCGCGACAAGGCGGACGAACGGGCGGACCCAAACGCTGCCCACCCCATCCCGAGCGCCGCCATTGCCGGGGAGCGGGTGGTCGAAGACGAAGCGCTACGCGATGAGCGCGCCGAGGCCGATGAGCGCGTGCGCCGCGAACGGGAATTGGTCGCAGGCGTTCTTACGCGGCACCTGCCGCTCGAGCGGGATGCAACCGACAGGCACCTGCTCACCGAGCGCGCGCGTTCCGACGACGCGCTTGCGACAAGGGACGATTTCCTCGGCATGGTCTGCCACGACCTGCGCGATCTCCTGAACGGGATGGTCGTGGGCGCCGCAATGCTTGGCGAAAAGCTCGCGAAGCGCGAGGACGGCCAAAAGCTGGTCGCAGAGACCACCCGCATCGAGCGCTACGGCGCGCGCATGAACCGGCTAATCGGCGACCTCATCGATGTCGCCAGCATAGACGCCGGGAAGCTGGCCGTCCGCGCGGCTCGCGGCGATGCCGTCGCGCTCGTAGGCGAGGCGGTGGATGCGCTCCAGGCTTCTGCAGAAGCAAAGGCGCTGTCCCTCGTGGTCGAGCCCGCGGAATCCGCCCTGCCCGCGGATTTTGATCACGATCGCATCCTCCAGGTGCTCGCCAATCTCGTCGCCAACTCGATCAAGTTCACCCCCAGGGGCGGCACAATCCGCGTGCGTTGCGACAACTCGGGCGGTGGGTTGTTGTTCTGTGTCAGCGACACCGGCGAGGGCATTCCGGCGGACATGCTCGAGGCCGTTTTCGAGCGGTTTTGGCAGGTCGGCAAGAACGACCGCAGGGGCCTCGGCTTGGGCCTCTACATCTCGCGTTGCATCGTTGAAGCGCACGGAGGGTCGATTTGGGCCGAAAGCAAGACCGGGGAAGGAGCGCGGGTGCTCTTTTCCCTTCCCGCCACCCCAGATGCCTGATCATGCCGTTGATCGGCGGTTATTCCATGCAGCGCTGGCTGTAAAAAAACCGCCGCACCCTTGGGCGCGGCGGTCGGTCTCCCCCTCCAAATAAGTTCCGGTCAGGCGGCGAGCTTGGCTTTCGCTTTCTCGTCAAAGAACTGCTCATCTTCCGTCGAGCCGTGCAGCGCGGTCGTGGACGCCTTGCCGCCGGTCACGGTCTGCGTGATGTCGTCGAAGTAGCCGGTGCCGACCTCGCGCTGGTGCTTGACCGCGGTGAAGCCCTTCTCGGCGGCGGCGAATTCCTTCTGCTGCAGCTCGACGAATGCGGTCATGTTGTTGCGCGCGTAGCCGTAAGCGAGCTCGAACATCGAGTAGTTGAGCGAGTGGAACCCGGCCAGCGTGATGAACTGGAACTTGTAGCCCATCGCGCCGAGCTCGCGCTGGAACTTCGCGATGGTCGCGTCGTCGATGTTCCTCTTCCAGTTGAACGAGGGCGAGCAGTTGTAGGCGAGCATCTTGCCGGGGAACTTCTTCTGGATGCCTTCGGCATACTTGCGCGCGAATTCGAGGTCCGGCGTGCCGGTCTCGCACCACACCATGTCGGCGACTTCGGCGTAGGCCAGGCCACGCGACAGCGCCTGGTCGAAGCCTTTCCTCGTGCGGTAGAAGCCCTCGGGCGTGCGCTCGCCGGTGATGAAGGGCTTGTCGTTCTCGTCGAAATCCGAGGTCACCAGGTCGGCCGCTTCCGCATCCGTCCTTGCGAGCAGCACGGTGGGCACGCCCATGACGTCGGCCGCCAGGCGCGCGGCGACGAGCTTCTGCACGTTTTCCTGGGTTGGCACGAGCACCTTGCCGCCCATGTGGCCGCACTTCTTCACCGAGGCGAGCTGGTCTTCGAAGTGCACGCCCGCGGCGCCTGCTTCGATCATCGCCCGCATCAGTTCGTGCGCGTTGAGCACCCCGCCGAAGCCTGCTTCCGCGTCCGCCACGATCGGCGCGAACCAGTCGATATCCCCCTTGCCTTCCATGGTCTGGATCTGGTCCTGGCGGGCCAGGGCGTTGTTGATGCGCTTGACCACCGTAGGCACGGATGAAACCGCGTAGAGCGATTGGTCCGGGTACATGGAAAGCGAGTCGTTCGCGTCGGCAGCCACCTGCCACCCGGAGAGGTATACCGCGGGCACGCCGGCCTTCACCTGCTGCATGGCCTGGTTGCCGGTCAGGGCGCCGAGCGAGTTCACGAACGGCTTCTCGTTGCACATCTTCCAGAGTTTTTCGGCGCCGGTCTTTGCGAGCGTGTACTCGATCTTGAGGCTGCCGCGCAGGCGGACCACGTCTTCGGCGGTGTAACCCCGCTTGATGCCCTTCCAGCGCGGGTTCTCGGCCCAGTCTTTCTTGAGTGCAGCGATTTCCTGTTCGCGGTTCGTCATTCTGCTTTTCCTCCGGTTGGTTGAAACGGTGGCGCAGAATAGTCCGTCCCGATCTCGCGGCGCAACAAAAAGACGTGAAAATTGAACAATAGAAATTTCACACAGTTAAGTTAACAGAAAGGCCTGTTTTTTCAGCCAGTGAGATAGATTTTCAAAAAATTGGCGCAGCGCAATACGATCTCATGCGGCGCAACAGCAATCTCAGGTCTGCACCAGTTTGCGATGCTTGTGGATGCTCATGAGGATGCCGATGCCCACGAACAGGGTCGCGAGGGCGGTTCCTCCGTAGGAAATGAACGGCAAGGGCACGCCCACCACGGGCAGGATGCCGGACACCATGCCCATGTTCACGAAGGCATAGGTGAAGAAGATCAGCGTGACCGCGCTGGCCAGCAGGCGGCTGAAGAACGTGGGCGCGTTGGCCGCGATCATGAAGCCGCGCGCGATGAGCAGCATGTACAGCACCAGCAGCACGCAGTTGCCGGCGAGGCCGAACTCCTCGGAGAACACCGCGAAGATGAAATCGGTGTGCCGCTCCGGGATGAATTCGAGGTGGGTCTGCGTGCCTTGCAGCCAGCCCTTGCCGAAGATGCCGCCTGAACCGACCGCGATCGTCGACTGGATGATGTGGTAGCCCGCACCCAGCGGGTCGGTGGTCGGGTCGAGCAGCGTGAGGATGCGCCGCCGCTGGTAGTCGTGGAGCAGGCCCCAGAGCGGGAACAGGGCCCCGAGCCCGGCCACGACCAGGCCCGCGATCACTTTCCATGACAGGCCAGCGAAGAAGATCACATAGCAGCCGGCCGCCATCACCAGCACGGCGGTGCCGAGGTCGGGCTGCCGGGCGATCAGCAGCACGGGCACTGCCAGCAACACGGCGGAGACGACGAAGTCGCGGATTCGCAGCGTGGCCTCGTGCCGGTGGAAGTACCACGCGAGCATCAGCGGCATCGCGATCTTCATCATTTCCGAGGGCTGGAAGCGCCCCACGCCCACATGCAGCCAGCGGCGTGCGCCATTGGCCACGTCGCCGAACAGGGCCACCGCGACCAGCAGCAGCACGCCGGCGAAGTAGGCGGGCACCGCGAAGCGCATCAGCGTCTGGGGCGGCACCTGCGCGAACACCCACATGGCGGTGAACGCGACCGCCAGGTTTGCGAGCTGCGCGGTCACGCGCGCCGGGTACTCGTAGGCCGCGCTGTAAAGGGTCGCCAGGCCGATCACGACGAGGATCAGGGCGAGCGTGAACAGCGGCCCGTCGATGTTGCCGGTCAGGCGTCCGGCGAGCCTGCGCAGGGACAGGTGGGGCGCGTCGAGCGCCATCAGTCGCTCTCCTCCTCGCTGTCCTGCGCCGCCGCCGCGGCCGGCTTCTTCGCCGGATCCGGCGACTTGCCGAGGAGGTAGTAGTCGAGCACCGCGCGGGCGATTGGTGCCGCGGCGGTCGCGCCGAAGCCGCCGTTTTCCACGATCACCGCGAGCGCGATCTTCGGATTCTCGAGCGGCGCGAAGACGATGAACAGCGAATGGTCGCGATGGCGTTCCTGGACGTTCTTCTCGATGTACTTCTCGTTGGCCTTGATCGCGATCACCTGCGAGGTGCCGGTCTTGCCGCCGCTGGTGTACTGCGCGCCCGCAAATGCGCGCGCGCCCGTGCCTTCCTTGTTCACGCCGGCCATCGCCTGCCTGATGAACTCGATGTTCTCCTGCTTTAGCGGGATGCGGCGCAACAGCTCGGGCTCGAGGTAGCGGCGCGAATTGGTGCGCTGGTTGTCGATGTAGTTCACCAGGTGGGGCTTGATCACGGCGCCGCTGGTGGCGATGGCCGCCATCGCCTGCGCCATCTGCACCGGGGTGTAGGAGTTGTAGCCCTGGCCGATGCCGATGGAGATGGTTTCTCCCGCGTACCACTTCTGCTGCTCCGGACGGCGGAAGCGCTTCATCTTCCACTCGGGCGAGGGCAGCACGCCCACCGATTCCCCGTCCAGGTCGATGCCGGTGCGACTGCCGAAGCCAAACGGCGCGAGCGAACGCGCGATCGCGTCGATGCCCATGTCGTTGGACAGCACGTAGTAGTACGTGTCGCAGGACACGACGATGGATTTGTACATGTCCACGGTGCCGTGCCCGCCGACCTTGTCGTCGCGGAAGCGCCGGCCGCCGAAATCGAAGTATCCCGGGTCGGAGATCGCCTGCGAGGTCTTCCTCTTGCCCGTCTCCAGCGCGGCCAGCGCAAGGTAAGGTTTGAACGTCGATCCGGGCGGGTAGAGGCCGGCGATCGCGCGGTTGTTCAGCGGCCGGTCCAGCGAATTGTTGAGTTCCCCCCAGCTCTGTGAGTCGATGCCCTCGACAAAGAGGTTCGGGTCGTAACCCGGCTTGGACACGAGAGCCAGCACCCCGCCCGTGCTCGGCTCGATCGCCACCAGCGCCCCGCGGCGCCCGGCGAACGCTGTCTCGGCGATTTCCTGCAGCTTGATGTCAAGCGCCAGCGTGATGTCGTTGCCGGACTGCGCGGGCGTGCGCGAGAGCGTGCGGATGCCGCGGCCGCCCGCGTCGATCTCCACCTGCTCGATGCCCGTGGTGCCGTGCAGTTCGTTCTGGTAGCTGCCCTCGATGCCAGACTTGCCGACGAAGTCGGTGCCGCGGTAGTTCGCCGCCACGCCGAGTTCCTCGAGCCGCTCCTGGTCCTTGTCGTTGATGCGGCCGATGTAGCCGATGACGTGCGAGGCGAGTTCGCCGAACGGGTACTGCCGGAACAGGCGCGCCTTGATCTCCACGCCGGGAAAGCGATAGCGGTTGGCCGCGAACTTCGCCACCTCCTGGTCCGTGAGCCGGGTGCGGATCGGCAGGCTCTCGGCGTTGCGCGTCTCGACCAGGAGCTTCCTGAACCGGCTGCGGTCCTTCGCCTGGATGTCGATGACTTCCGACAACTCGTTGATCGTGCGCTCCAGGTCGGCGACCTTCGCCGTCTGGATCTCGAGCGTGTAGGCCGAGTAGTTGCGCGCCAGCACGACCCCGTTGCGGTCCAGGATGAGGCCGCGGTTGGGCGCTACCGGCACGATGGAGATGCGGTTGTCCTCGGCCTTGGTGCGGTAATAGTCGCGCTGCACGACCTGCAGGTATACGAACCGCGCAAACAGCGCGCCGAACGCGATCAGCACGGCGACGGCGGCTGCGCCGATGCGCAGCTGGAAATAGTGGAGCTCCCGCTCGTGGTTCTTGAGTTCGGTCAACCGCATCTAGATCGGCCGGTTCTCGTCGATTTCCACCGGGCGCCGCTGGGGCGCCAGCAGCAGGAAGCTCACCACCGGCCAGAGGACCGCGCCGAGCAGCGGTCCGACGATGATGGTCCAGCCCGGGAACTGCGCACCGGCCACGAGGCGAACGAGCACCTCGACCGATTTTGCGCCGATGAGCAGGAGCGCCACATGCATGGCCTGGTGCAGCCACGGAAACCAGAGGATCCGGCGCGACAGCGTGATCGCCGCGAACGCGAGCAACGAGTAGGCCAGCGCGTGCTGACCGAGCAGCACCCCGTTGCCGGTGTCCATGATCAGGCCCAGCAGCCAGCCGACCCCGAGCCCGACCAGCCGCGGCTGGCGCACGCACCAGAACGTGAGGGTAAGGGCCACGAAATCCGGCACCAGCGCCACATCCTTCCACGGCAGGAAGTCGAGCAGCAGCGCCGCCACGAACGAGATGACGATCGTGCCGATCTTCACCGGCAGCAGGATGTACTGGGGGCGCTCAGCCAGCATTCGCTGTTCTTCTATCGAGCATCGGCCGACTCCTTCTTGCGCTTTCCCTTGCCTTTGCCCTTGCGCTCCGGCTGCGCCGCGTCCTCGGGATAGGGCGGCAGCTTGGCGTCGGTCGAAAGCGTCAGCAGGTAGCGATTGCGCTCGACGCCGGCCGCGGGCTGGCAGACGATGCGCGCGAACGCAGCAACGGCATCGCGCTCGATGCGAACCACGGTGGCGACCGGCAGGCCGGGCGGGTAGGTGCCGTCGATGCCGGAGGTCACCAGCTTGTCGCCGTTCTGGATCTCGGCGTTCGCGGCCATGAAGCGCAGTTCCAGCGTGCCCGCGGATCCCGAGCCGAACGCCACGGCGCGCAGCCCGTTCCTGACCACCTGCACGGGAATGGCCTGGTCCTTGTCGATGAGCAGCGTGACCTCCGCCACCAGCGGATGCACGCGCGTCACCTGGCCCACCACACCTGTTTCGTCGATGACCGCCTGCCCGGGCAGGATGCCGTGCGTCGCGCCCTTGTCGACGAGCAGCTTGCGCGCAAAAGGGTCGCGTCCGGAATAGAGCACTTCGACGGCGGTCGACTTGAGGTCCATGCGGCCCTGGGCGCCGATCAGGCGGCGCAGCTGCTCGAGCTCGGCGGCGGTCGCCTCGAACCGCTGCGCGTCCTGCGCGCTCGAGACGAGTTTTGCGCGCAGTTCCGCGTTGTCCTGCTGCAGCGCCGACTGGCTGGCGAAGAAGCCCGCGATGCGCCCCGCGAACTGCCCGGGGGCCGTGGCGACCTGCTGCAGGGGGTAGGCGGCCACGGCGATCAGGCTGCGCAGGATTTCGGCGTACTTGAAGCGCGCGTCGATCACCAGCAGCGCGATGGACAGGGAGGCGAAAAACGCGAGGCGCACGAGCGGCGCCGGACCCCGCTTGAAGAACGGTGGGGGAGTGTGCTCCATCCCCCCTTCACTCAGTCATTCGTGAAGATCGGGCCGAAGTGCTCCATCTTCTCGAGCGCCTTGCCCGAGCCGCGCACCACGCAGGTGAGCGGGTCTTCCGCGACGATCACCGGCAGGCCGGTCTCTTCCATCAGCAGGCGGTCAAGATCCCTCAGCAGCGCGCCGCCGCCCGTGAGTACCATGCCCTTTTCGGCAATGTCGGCGCCTAGTTCCGGCGGCGTCTGCTCGAGGGCCGATTTGACCGCCGACACGATCTGGTTGAGCGGCTCGGTGAGCGCCTCGAGGATCTCGTTGGAGCTGATCGTGAAGCTGCGCGGGACGCCTTCTGACAGGTTGCGGCCCTTGACTTCCATTTCCTTGACTTCGCTGCCTGGGAAGGCGCTGCCGATATTCTTCTTGATCGCCTCGGCGGTGGGGTCGCCGATCAGCATGCCGTAGTTGCGGCGGATGTAGTTGATGATGGCTTCGTCGAACTTGTCGCCGCCGACACGCACACTGCCTTTGTAGACCATGCCGCCGAGCGAGATCACGCCGACTTCGGTGGTGCCGCCGCCGATGTCGACGACCATCGAGCCCGAGGCTTCGGACACCGGCAGCCCGGCACCGATGGCCGCGGCCATCGGCTCTTCGATCAGGTAGACCTCGCTGGCACCGGCGTTGAG
This sequence comes from Pseudomonadota bacterium, assembly GCA_031408275.1. Lineage (GTDB taxonomy): Bacteria > Pseudomonadota > Gammaproteobacteria > Burkholderiales > SG8-39 > SZAS-79. Next base: position 297 of record JANNWA010000012.1, on the reverse strand, counting down.
CGCGCTTTCGCGGATCGCGCGGCGCTCGACCTGGGTCGAGCCGCAGGGCACGCAGATGATGATGCGCGGGCTCGGCTTGAACATCGAGCGCGGGTGCACCATCTTGATGAACTGCTTGAGCATCTGCTCGGTGACGGTGAAGTCGGCAATGACGCCGTCTTTCATCGGGCGGATGGCCTCGATATTGCCAGGCACCTTGCCGAGCATCGCATTCGCTTCGCGGCCGACGGCCTGGATCGTCTTCTTGCCGTTGGGGCCGCCTTCGTGGCGGATCGAGACCACCGAGGGCTCGTCGAG
>JANNWA010000011.1:0-3901 GCA_031408275.1 Pseudomonadota bacterium | reverse complement strand
GCCGTGGCCGATGCGGTCGCCGCCTTTGGCCACCTTGACGTGCTCGTGAACTGCGCGGGCATCGAGCTTGTGAAGGCCATTGCCGACACCAGCTTCGCCGACTGGCGCCGGGTCATGAGCGTAAACCTCGACGGGGTGTTCCTCGGCACCCGCGCCGCGATAGGCGCCATGGGCAAGCGCGGCGGGTCGATCGTCAACATCTCCTCGGTCGCCGGGATCAACGGCTATTCGCGCCAGGCGGCCTACTGCGCCAGCAAGGGCGGAGTGCGTCTGTTGTCGAAAGCCGCCGCGGTCGAATGCGCCGAGGCGGGCCTCGGCATCCGCGTAAATTCGGTCCATCCGGGCATCATCGACACGCCGATGACCCGCGGCATCCTCGGCGGTATGGAAAAGGCGGCCCGTCCAGAGGTCGTAGCCCGCTGGAAACTGATGCATCCGCTGGGGAGGCTGGGCAGTGCGATGGATGTGGCGCAGTGCATCCTGTTCCTCGCCAGCGACGCCAGCGCTTTCGTGACCGGCACCGAGCTGGTGGTGGACGGCGGGATGACCGCGCGCTGAAGATGTCGGCGCCTTTTTCGCTGCTTTCCCTGCTTCAGCCTGCCGCCCCGCTGGGCATCGTCGACGTGGGCGCCAGCTTCGTAGGCGAGCCGCCGCCCTATCAATCGCTCCTGCAGGCGGGCGCTGCGTGCCTTGTAGGGTTCGAGCCCGACGAAGTGGCGTGCGCGGAACTGCGCGGGATGTTCGGCCCGCCGCACCGGTTCTTTCCCTACTTCATCGGTGACGGCGCACCGGCCGTCTTCCGGGAAACCAACTGGTTCGCGACCGGGTCCCTTTTCGTGCCCAACCGCAAGCTGCTGGAGAAATTCCACAACCTGCACGAAGCCGTGACCCTGGTGGCCGAACACCCGATCCAGACGCGGCGCCTCGACGACATCCCCGGGCTGGGCGAAGTGGACTTCCTCAAGCTCGACGTGCAGGGCGCCGAACTGATGGTCCTGCAGGGAGCCGAACGGACATTGAACGATGTGGTGATGGTGCAGGTCGAGGTCGAGTTCGTGGAGCTTTACGAGAACCAGCCGCTGTTCGCCGACGTCGACCGGTATCTGCGCAGCCAGGGGTTCATGTTCCACACCTTCCGCTCGGCGACTTTGCGCTGTTTCAAGCCCGTGATGCGCGATGGCGACCCCAATCTCGGCCTCAACCAGATCCTGTGGTCGGATGCCGTGTATGTGCGCAGCTGGCTGGAGCCTGTGCAGATGCCCCCGCACAAAATGCTGAATCTCGCGATCCTCCTCAACGACCTGATCGGGTCGGTAGACCTTTGCCACCTGATCCTTGCGCAGCTCGACGCCGCCAGCGGAACCGGCTACGCCCCCGAGTTCCTGAGCAAGCTGACGGGCCGGTAGGGCACGGCGATCCCCGGTCTCTGTGCATGCGCCAGTATGTACGAGGGCGAACAGACCGCCCGGATGCCGCGGCTTAACTTGTGATCCCTTCACCAGGAGTCACCAGCCATGAACCCACTATTGCGGCTTTCCATCTTCGGCGCCACTGCTCTTGCCACAAGTACGGCGATGGCCGGCGTCACCTTCTTCGAAAACGAAAACTACGCCGGGCGCCACATCACGGCCGACCGGGCGCTGCAGAACTTCCCCAGCGTGGGCTTCAATGACCGCGCCAGGTCAGCGGTGGTGGAAGGCGACCCGTGGCAGATCTGCATGGACGTCAATTTCGGCGGCGGCTGCACGGTGCTGGCGCCGGGCCGCTATCCGTCGCTGGGCGAGTGGTCGGGGCGCATCAGTTCCACGCGTCCGGTGGGTGCGCCGACAGCTGCCGTGCCCGCGGCCGCAGGCGGGGCCGTCACGTTCTTCGGCAACCGCAACTTCGGCGGGCGCCAGTTCACCATCAACCAACCGCTGCCGAGCCTCGCCGGGACACACGCCAACGACCGTGCGGAGTCCGCGATCGTCGAGGGCGGCGCCTGGGAAGTGTGCAGCGATGCCGAGTTCCGCGGCGACTGCCAGGTCTTCTCGCCCGGCCGTTACCCGACGCTCGGCTCCCTGGACGGCAAGGTCAGTTCGGCGCGCCCGTACTACGAGCGGTACGCTGGGCGCCCGCATGATGGCGTGCGCGGCCGTGCCACGGCGACCCTGTATTCGGAGCCCAACCTGGCCGGGCGCGCCTTCCCGCTCGGCGGCGAGGGCGACGCCAACCTGTACGGCCAGTTCAACGACCGGGCCTCCTCGCTGCGAGTGAACAGTGGCTACTGGATCTTCTGCAGCGAGGCGGGGTTCCGCGGCGAATGCCGGACGTTCGGTCCCGGCGACTACGCCCGCCTGCCGCCGGAACTCGAGAATCGGATCTCCTCGGGCCGCAGGATCACCAACGAATACCCGTACGCCCAGACGACGGGTCGTCGCTAGGCGGGTCCGGCAGCGGCATCCGCCTGCAGCAGCCTTTCCAGGCTCTGTTCGCGGATACCGTAGAAGTCCTTGATCTCCCGGATCTGGGCCTGCACCGCCCCGCGATCCGCAGCGTGGGGCTTCTTCACCGCGAGGATCATCTTGTTCTTGCTCGTGTGCTCGAGCGACACGAACTCGAAGATCTTCGATTCGTAGCCCTCGGACTCCAGCAGCAGCGAGCGCAGGCCGTCGGTGACCATCTCCGCTTCCTGCCCCATGTGGATGCCGTGCTGGAGCATGGGTTTGAGCAGCGGGGGCATGTGCATCTGCGGCCGGATTTCCTTGTGGCAGCAGGGCGCGCACAGGACGATCGCGGCGCCGGAACGGATGCCGGCGTGGATCGCGTAATCGGTGGCCGTGTCGCAGGCGTGCAGCGCGATCATGATGTCGATGGGCTCGGCGGCGTGGCTGCGGATATCGCCCTTTTCGAACGACAGGCCTTCGATGCCCAATCGGGCCGCGGCCGCGCCGCAGAGCTGCACGAGGTCCTCGCGCAGCTCTACGCCCGTGACTTGCGCATCGAGCCCCAGGGTGTTCGCCAGGTAGTCATGCACGGCAAAAGTCAGGTAGCCCTTGCCGCACCCGAAATCGACCACGCGCACCCGTTTTGCACCTTTCAGCGCCGATGAAGCGAACGCGTGGTCGAGCACCTCGAGGAACTTGTTGATCTGCTTCCACTTGCGCGCCATGGCCGGGATGAGCCGGTGCTGCGCGTCCGTGATGCCCAGCGCTGAAAGGAAGGGCCGTCCCAGGTCGAGGAAGCGCTGCTTCTCGCGGTCGTGCTCTTCGGGCGGCGCTTCGGCTATCTCCGCTCGCCCGACCCGCAGGCTGTACTTGCCTTTGCGGCTGACCGCGAGCTGGATGTCCTGGGTGGAAGTGAGCAGGTGCGCGTTCTCGAACGCCGTCCCGAGCTCCTCGCCGACGGCCGCGATGGCCTCGGCGATGGGGATGTTCTTGGTGACGTCCTTCGTCTTGTAGCGGTAGGTGAACGACAAGCAGGGTTCGCCGCGTACCGTCAGCCGCCGTGCAATCACACGCAGCAGCTCGGGCTCCGTCCCGCGGTACTTGGCCAGCACGAGCTTGACGAACGTATCGGTCGCGAGGGACTTCGAAAGGAGGGTGAAGAACTGCCCGCGCTGCGCGGGCGGGGAAGGATCAGGCCTGGCTTCGGTTTGCATGGTCCATCGTATCCGAATTCAGGCTGGTCCTGAACCGGCTTCCCGGCCCCTCGGCAGCGAAAGCACGCAGGTCCACGCCCCATTCTTTAACGCTACACCCAGTGATCAAGCACCAGCCCTGCAACGCGTTTGAACTCGCGAAGGCGCTCGTGGCAGAAAAAACTCGAGCGCCCCCGAATGAAGTGGCAATTTCACGGGGACCGGCAACCTACTTCGAAGCCGCCGCGATTGCAGCCGCGATCACCCGGTCCTGGACCTTCT
>JANNWA010000010.1:0-26046 GCA_031408275.1 Pseudomonadota bacterium | reverse complement strand
GCGACCATGAATCCGCTGACCCTGACCGATTACAGCGGCTCGATCGGCTTGCCGCTGCCCTCGACGCTGATCTCCATCCGCGACGACGACAAGAAGGAAGTCGCGCAGGGCCAGCCCGGCGAGATCTGCATCAGCGGTCCTCAGGTGATGAAGGGCTACTGGCAGCGGGACGACGAAACGGCAAAGGTGCTCGGGCCCGACGGGTTCCTCTACACAGGCGACGTGGGTGTGATGGACGAGACCGGCTTCGTGCGCATCGTCGACCGCAAGAAGGACATGATTCTGGTCTCCGGGTTCAACGTTTACCCGAATGAAATCGAGCAGGTCGTGGCGATGCATCCGGGTGTCCTCGAGGTTGCGGCGATCGGCGTGCCCGACGAGCATTCCGGGGAAGTGCCGAAGGTCTTCATCGTGCGCAAGGACCCCGGACTCACCGAGGCGGACGTGCTCGCCTTCTGCAAGGAGCAGCTCACCGGGTACAAGCGACCGAAGCACGTGGAGTTCCGCACCGAGCTGCCGAAGACGAACGTAGGCAAGATCCTGCGCCGCGCGCTTCGGGACGAGAAACGCGACGAGAAGAAGGCCTGACATTCCGCCCGGCAGTCTGCTGAAGGGCCTCGCCTGGAGCGCGGTCTGCATCCTGTGCTGGGCGCCGATGTTCCCGATCGCAAAGCGCAGCCTTGCGCTGATCGACGCGTTTTCGCTCGGGACGCTGCGCTACGTCCTCGGACTCGCAATCTTCGCCGCTCTGCTGTGGGCGATCGAAGGACGGCAGGCGTTCCGCTACGGCACGCGACTGTGGCCGGCGATCGGATTCGGCGTCGTCGGCATCACGGGTTTCAATACGCTCGTCTGGTACGGCCTGAATTTCACGCGCCCCGAGCACGCCGGGATCCTGATGGCATTGCAGACGCCGCTGACCGCGCTCGCGCTGTGGCTGGTGAGGGGCCAGCGACCGGCGGGATTCACCCTCGGGTGCGTGGCGGTCGCGATTGCCGGGGTAGTGCTGGTGGTGACCAAGGGGGACCCCGCGCGCGCGTTCGAAGGTGGGTCGCTCCTCGGCGACAGCCTGGTGCTGCTCGGCGCGATCTGCTGGGTGGCCTATACGCTTGCCGGTGGACGCTTCACCGGGTGGTCGCCGTTGCGCATGACCACGCTCACCTGCATCCCGGGCGGCGTCGGGCTGCTCCTGGCCAATGTGATCGCGGTGGCGGCAGGATTCGTAGCGGTCCCGTCCGCCGAGGCCATTGCCTCGATCTGGTGGCAGCTCATCTACTTTGCCGCCGGCAGCGTGGTGCTCGGGGTGCTGGGGTTCAATGCAGGCGTGAAGCATCTCGGCGCGCTCAACATGATGCTGATGGTCAACCTCGTGCCGGTGGGCGTGTTTGCGATCGAGGCCGCGCTCGGGCGGCGCTATGAATCGGTCGAGCTTGCCGGCGCGGCACTCGTGATCGGCGCCCTTGCCGCGAACAACCTGTATCTGCGGCGAAAAGGCTAGCGAGCCGGAACAAGCCGCAGCGTGGTGTGCGGCGAGGATTCGATGCGCTTGCGGTCGGTGATCATGGGGATGTACTCGCTGGCCGCCCATGCTTCGGTGAAATCCCGGTAATGCGCGGAAAGCCGGTTGCCCGACTGGCCGCCCGAGTGGATGAAGAGCGACTTCTCCGGATCGGACAGGTCATAGATGGCGCGCAGGCTGGGCGCGTGGCGGTTGGCGAAGGGCTCGGCCTCGTCGTAAAGGTAGTGCTGCCCGACGTTCACGGTGTAGGTATCGCCGGCTGAAGGCGTCCCGATGTTGAAGATGCGCGCGAGCATCGCCTGGCGTCCCAGCGGCCGGTGCTCGTGGCGCGCCCGGTGGGCCTCTCCCCAGCGCCACGCGGACATCTCGCTGCCGTAACGCTTGCCCAGGTCGGCCAGCGCCGCGTCAAGGGACTGCGCGAGCAGCTCGGCGCAGGTCTCGACGGGCTGCGTGCGCACGTCGTCGCACCAGCGCGACTGGCCCCCGTTGTCGGCGAGCACGTTGATCATGAACTGGGCGCGCGGGGTCCAGTTGGCCTGGAACGCGTCGCCCAGTTCGTCCGCGTAGATCCGTTTCGCCAGTTCGCGCCACCAGGCAGCCGCGATCAGCGGCTCCGGGAGGTCCCGGAGCATTTCGCCGTTCCATTGCCCGAGCATCGCAAGCGCGCGCCGGGAGGCCTCGTTGCGCGGAGTCGTGGCGAGGAGATACGGCATCGCTTCGCGCATCGCAAGCGACAGCACATCGGCGTGCATGCGCGCGAAGCTCGCGCTGTCGTGCTTCGGAGTGGCCTCGAGGAGGGCGCCGATCCGGTCGGAACGATACGGCGGCTGCCATTCGCTGGTGATGAACGGCTTGTAACCCGGCGCGACGATCTTGTCGTTCGCCGTCCATAGTCGCCCACTGGCCGGGTTGTAGTTGCGGGGGAGGTCTTCGAACGGGATGAATCCCGCCCAGTCGTATTTCGCATCCCAGCCCGGGGCGGGCGCCAGGCCGTTGAGGTCGTTTCCCGGCTTTCGCACCGGAATCCTTCCTGCGGCGATGAAGCCGACATTGCCGTCCACGTCGGCGTAGAGAATGTTCTGCTGCGGCGCGTTGAACTTGCGGGCGGCGGCGAGGAACTCGTCCCAGTTTCCCGACCGGCCGAGCTCGAAGGACCCCTGAAGGGTGGGGTCGTCCTCGGCGAGGGCTGTCCACGCGAAGGCCATCGCATAGCCCCTGGGCGTGAGGTCGAGGGCAGATTTCGCGACATCCGAGATGACCGGGCCATGGCGGGTCACCCGCACCTCGAGCCGCACGTCCTCGGCACCCTTGACCTTGATGACTTCGGAGATCACCTGGAAGGGCCGGGGCCCATCGGGCGCCATGTATCCGCCCGAGGCGTCGAGTTTTTCAAGGTACAGGTCCTGCACATCCGGCCCGGTATTCGTGAACCCCCAAGCCACGCGGTCATTGCGTCCGAGCGTCACGACGGGTACGCCGGGCAGCGTCGCTCCGATCACGTTTCCTGCGGGCGTGTGGAGGTGGGCAAAGTACCAGACCACCGGCGCTGTCAGGGCGAGGTGCGGGTCGTTCGCGAGCAGCGGCTGTCCGCTGGCGCTGCGCCTTCCTGCGACGACCCAGTTGTTCGAGCCCGCGCCTTCAGGCAGTCCGGGTGGCGCGAGGGCCAGAACGCGCTCCATGTCGCCTTGGGCCAGGCGGAGCGCCTCTTTTTCGAGGCCGCCGTAGAATGTTTTCAGATCCGGGATAGAGACCGGGGCGTCTCCGGGAAATGGCGGCAGGAACTCCTGGATGCGGTCGAGGGCCAGGGTCCTGGCCAGGCGCATGCGCAGCAGTTCGCAGCGCCAGTTGCCGCCGAGGTCCCAGGCCATCATCTTCACCCAGACGATCGAGTCGACCGGGGACCAGGGTTCGGGCCGCGCGCCCGTGAGGTGGAATTCGACCGGCAGCACCGGATTTGTGGCGAGAAAGGCATTTACTCCCGCCGAGTAGGATTCAAGCAAAGCGCGGGTCTCGGGATCGAGGCGGCCCAGGTTCGCCTGGGCCGAGCGACGGACTCCGATGGTGCGCAAGAACCGGTCGGTGTCGAGCGCCGCTGGCCCAAGGATCTCGGCCAGCCGGCCCGACCCGATGCGTCGGTTGATTTCCATCTGCCAAAGGCGATCCTGGGCATGTACATAACCCAGAGCGTAAGTGGCGTCGGACTGGGTGGCGGCGAAGATATGCGGTACACCGTAGGAATCCCGGAGGATTTCGACGCTGGCTTTCAGGCCCGGAGCGGGCACTTCGCCCTCCACTTTCGGCAGGGAATGCCGTAGGTAGACATAGGCGGAGGCGAGCGCCACTGCCAAGATGACCAAAAGCAGCGCCAAAAGCGCTGCGACCGAGCGGGCGAGCCATCGCATGGCTGGCAGGATACCGCCAGTCCGACCGGGGTGCCATGCCGGACACCTGTCTGACCCAAGCTATGTCTGACCCAGGCTAATGCGGCGGTGCCGCAAAGCTGGTATAACGATGTTGTCACATTTCGGGGCATCCCTTTGCTCTATAGCCTGTTTGAAGCGCAGCATGCGGCGCTTGCGCCGATGCGGTTGATGGCGGAACTGTCGCGTGGATGGTTCGGCCATCCCTTCAGCCCGTTTTCCATGACCCCCCTCGCCAAGGAAATCACGGCGGGCAGCGACCTGTTCCTGCGGGTCACCAACCGATACGAAAAGCCGGCGTGGGATCTTGACACGACGACTGTGGAGGGCCGGACGGTCCCGGTCGAAATCGAAGTCGCCCTCGACAAGCCCTTCTGCAAGCTGATTCATTTCAAGCGCGGCGCGAGCGGCAAGGATGACCGCAAGATCCTGGTCGTGGCGCCGTTGTCCGGCCATCATTCGACGCTGCTGCGGGACACTGTGCGGACCATGCTCCCGCACAACGATGTGTATGTCACCGATTGGGTGGACGGCCGCATGGTGCCGATGGACGCCGGCGAATTCCACCTCGACGATTACGTCGACTACGTGCGCGAATTCATCCGCCTGCTCGCGCCGGACCTGAATGTGGTTTCCGTGTGCCAGCCGACGGTGCCGGTGCTTGCCGCGATGTCGCTGATGGCGGCCGACGACGAGCCCGACCTGCCGCGGACGATGATCATGATGGGCGGCCCGATCGACGCGCGCAAAAGCCCGACCGCGGTCAACAACCTCGCCACCAAGCGGCCCTACTCGTGGTTCGAGCAGACGCTGATCCATCGCGTGCCTATGAAGTACCCCGGGTACTCGCGGCGCGTGTACCCCGGCTTCCTGCAGCACCTGGGGTTCGTGGCGATGAACCCGGACCGGCATGTGAACGCGCACAAGGACTACTACAACCACCTCGTGGAAAACGACGGCGATTCGGCCGAAGCGCACCGGCGCTTTTACGACGAGTACAACGCGGTGCTGGACATGCCGGCGGAGTACTACCTCGACACCATCCGCCGCGTTTTCCAGGAGTTCCAGCTTCCCAAGGGGCGCATGTTCGTGCGCGAGCAGTGGGTGCGCCCGGAAAAGATCACCAAGACCGCCCTCTTCACAATCGAGGGCGAGCACGACGACATTTCAGGCAATGGACAGACCGAGGCGGCGCACGGCCTGTGTACCGGCGTCCCGGCCTCGAGGCGCGAGCACTTTCTCGTGCCTGACGTGGGGCACTACGGAATTTTTTCCGGCCGACGCTACCGCGAGATAATTTATCCGCGCATCCGCGAGTTCATGCGCAAGCACAGCTAGACGAGAAGAGGGGCTGCGCCCCTCCTCAGGACCTCCCCGAGGAGAAGAGGGGCTGCGCCCCTCCTCAGGACCTCCCCCGTCGTTCTAATTAGTCCTTCGAGACTGGTGCAATCAGCTGGTCGATCGCGCCGAATACCGAATGGCCGTCGGCATCGAGCATCTCGATCTTCACCCGGTCACCGAATTTCAGGAACGGCGTTTTTGCCTCCCCGCCTTCGATGATCTCCTCGGCGCGGCGCTCGAAAAGGCAGCCGGCGCCGGTGGAGCGGTCGCGGTTCGAGACCGTGCCCGACCCGATGATCGTTCCCGCACCGAGCGGGCGTGTCTTCGCGGCATGTTCAATCAGGCGCGGGAAATTGAACTGCATGTCCTTGCCGGCGTTCGGCTTGCCCAGCAACTCGCCGTTCACCCAGGCGTGACAGTCCAGGTGCAGCCTGCGACCGTCCCAGGCCTCGCCTAGTTCATCCGGGGTGACTGCGACCGGTGACATGGACGAAGGGGGCTTGGACTGGAAGAAGCCGAAGCCTTTGGCGAGCTCGGGGCCGATCAGGTTCCGCAGGCTTACGTCGTTCATTAGAACGAGCAGGCGGATGTGCTGGCCTGCCTTGTCGCGCTCGATTCCCATCGGGACATCGCCGGTGATCAGCGCAATTTCCATTTCGAGGTCGATGCCGTGTTCCTCGCTCGAGGCCATCACGTCGTCGCAGGGTCCGAGGATCGGGTCCGAGCAGCCCTGGTACATGAGCGGATTCTTCTTCCACCAGTCAGGAAGTTCCTGGCCACGGGACTTGCGGATCAGCTCCGCATGGATCAGGAAGCTCGAAGCGTCGGCGAACTGGTGGGCGCGGGGCAGCGGCGCCATCAGCTGCTTCGGGTCGAGTTCGAAGATGCGGTTCGACTGGCGTGCATTGGCTTCGTTATAGAGCTGTTCGAGCTGGGGCGCGCAGTAGTCCCAGTCGTCGAGCGCCGCCTGGAGCGTGGGTGCGATGTGGTCGGCCTTGAGCGCGTGCCTGAGGTCGCGGGAAACGACGGCCAGGCAGCCGTCGCGCGTGCCGTCTTTGAGTGTGGCGAGTTTCATGGTGCGAACAGGATTGGGAGGCGCGGATTATCTCAGACCTGACCGCGGCGCGCCCGGGTGCCGGGCGGGTGAAGCCTCCTCACAACGGGATTGCCGGCATCACTTGGCCGGCCGCCCTGCCGAATCCGATCGTCGCATAGCCTTCGCGCGAGCAGCTGCCCTTCTGGATGACCTCGTCTCCGTCCGCAATGAAGGCGCGGGTCTCGCCGGTAGGCAGCTTGACCGGGTTGGCACCGCGCTGCGTGAGTTCGAGCATCGAACCAACGCTGTCCGGCGTGTCCCCGGAAAGCGTACCCGTCCCGAGCAGGTCGCCGGGCTGCAGGTTGCATCCGCTCGATGCGTGGTGAGCGACAATCTGCGCCAGCGTCCAGTAGGCGTCCCGGTAGTTGCCGCCCGAAAGGCGCAACGGGGGCAGCTTTGCCGTGCGCATCTTCTCGCTGCGCAGGAACATTTCCACCGCAATGGAGTACCCGCCGTGCGCCTGGTCGGCTGCGTCAGCCAGGTAGGGGAGGGGCGCCGGGTCGTCTGCGGGTCTCCGGAACGCGGGGGTGCGGTAGGGCTCCAACGCATCCATCGTGACGATCCACGGCGAAATCGTCGTGGCGAAGTTCTTGGCGAGGAACGGCCCCAGCGGCTGGTATTCCCACGCCTGGATGTCGCGCGCGGACCAGTCATTGAGGAGCACGGCGCCGAAAACGTGATTCGCAGCTTCGCCGATCTTCAATGGCATGCCCAGTTCGTTGCCGGTGCCGATGAAGAACCCCAGCTCGGTCTCATAGTCCAGGTTCCTGCAGGCCCCGAAGACCGGGGTCTCGGCCGTGGGCGGTTTGATCTGGCCACTGGGGCGGGTCACCGGGGTGCCGCTCGCCACGATCGACGAGGCGCGGCCGTGATATCCGATCGGCACCCATTTGTAGTTCGGCATCAGGGGGTTGTCAGGGCGAAAGAACTTCCCGACGTTCGTGGCATGGAACACCGAGGTATAGAAATCGGTGTAGTCGCCGATGCGCGCAGGCACCAGCAGCACGGCCTGGTCAAGCGGCACCAGGCAACCAGATCCCTTCGAGCGGCGGTCCTCCCAGCCGGGTTCCTTCGAAAGGGCGCGCGACAGCGCGATGCGCAGCGCGGTCCAGTGGGCGCGGCCGAGTGACATAAGCAGGTTGAGGCTTGCCTCGCCGCAAGCCGCGGCCGCGGCCGCAGCGGGCCCGGTGAAGTCGAGTTCTTTCGCAAACGCGGCGACGTCGAGCGCCTGGTCGCCGATCGCTACGCCTCCGCGCGGCGGTTTGCCGTCCCCCAGCCTGCCGAACACGCCGAAAGGCAGGTTCTGGAGCGGGAATTCGCACGCCGCCACGTTTGCGGACTCGACCCAGCTCAGGCGCTCGGGGTCGTGGGTTTCGTCGAGTGGCATTTCAGTTCATTTCCCGGTGAAGTGCTTGTTGAAGCCGCCCCAGACGCCGGCGTAGTTTTTCTGCCGCTGCGGCACCTCCATCGCGAAGCGGGTGGGACGGAACACGTAGCGCGACTCGAACATGAAGGCGAGCGCGTTGTCGATCTTGTGCGGCTTGAGTTCGGCCTTGGACGCGTTCTCGAAGGTGGTCACGTCCGGGCCGTGCGCGGTCATGCAGTTGTGCAGCGACACCCCGCCCGGCACAAAGCCGCCCGCCTTGCCGTCGTACGCGCCGTGCACGAGGCCCATCAGTTCGCTCATGTAGTTGCGGTGGAACCACGGCGGCCGGAACGTGTCCTCCGCGACCATCCAACGCGGCGGGAAAATCACGAAGTCGACGTTGGCCACGCCGGGCTGGCCGGAAGGCGAGGTCATCACGGTGAAAATCGACGGGTCGCAGTGGTCGAAGCTCACGGTGTTGATCGCCATGAAGCGCGCGAGGTCGTACTTGTACGCCGTGCAGTTGCCGTGCCAGGCCACCGTGTCGAGCGGAGAGTGCGGCAGCTGCACCGCCCAGAGGCCGCCGAGGAATTTGCTCACGAGCTCGGTGGCGCCCTTTTCCTCCCATGCGGCCACCGGAGCGAGGAAGTCCCGCGCGTTGGCGAGGCCGTTGGAGCCGATCGGCCCGAGTTCGGGAAGGCGCAACTGCGCGCCGTAGTTCTCGCATACGTAGCCGCGCGCCGGGCCGGAAAGGAGTTCGACCCTGAATTTCATGCCGCGGGGAATCACGCAGATCTCGCCTGGCGCGACCGCAAGGCGACCCGTTTCGGCAAATACGAGCAGCCCGCCCTGCTGGGGGACGATCATCATCTCGCCATCGGCATTGACGAAGCACCGGTCGGTCATCGAGCGGCCTGCCCGGTAGATGTGGATCGCGATACCAGCCTGCGAAGCGGGGTCGCCCGACCCCGCGATGGTTGCGAGCCCGTCGACGAAATCGGCATCCGTCCCTTCAATGGGGAGCGGATCCCAGCGCAGGCGGTCGGGCGGCGTCTCGACCTCATCGAACGGCCCGGAGCGCAGCAACCCGTTCCCGATGCGCTTGAACGGGCCATGCATCGCCGAGGGCCGGATCTTGTAGAGCCACGTGCGACTGTTCTCGCTGCGCGGCGCCGTGAAAGCAGTTCCGGAGATCACTTCGGCATAGAGCCCGTGCGGTGCGCGCTGGGGCGAGTTCCTGCCCACGGGAAGCGCGCCGGCGACGGATTCGGTCGCGAATTCGTTGCCGAATCCGCTCTGGTACGCAAGATCCCGAGCGGTTGTTCCGTGAACTGCGCCTTCCTTGATCGATCCCATGTTGCCTCCTTGCGGTTACACCCGGTAATACTCCCGGTACCAGGCCACGAACCGGGCGATGCCGGTTTCCACCGGCGTAGAGGGCGAAAAGCCGGTCGCCCGGTTGAGCGCCGAAATGTCCGCCGCGGTGACCGGAACGTCACCCGGCTGCATCGGCAGCAGGTCGGTCACTGCCTTGCGGCCCAGGCACGCTTCGAGCACGGCAATGAAATGCATCAGGCTCACCGGCTGGTTGTTGCCGATGTTGTAGATCCTGTAGGGCGCGCGACTCGTCGCCGGCGCGGGGCGTGCCGGGTCCCAGGCCGGGTCGGGCGCCGCCGGGCGGTCAATGATGCGCACCACGCCCTCGACGATGTCGTCGATATAGGTGAAGTCCCGCACCATCTCGCCGCGGTTGAAGACGGGGATGGGCTCGCCCGCGAGGATGCCGCGCGTGAACTTGAAGTAGGCCATGTCGGGGCGTCCCCAGGGGCCGTAGACGGTAAAGAAGCGCAGGCCCGTGCACGGCAGGCCATACAGGTGCGCATAGCTGTGCGCCATGAGCTCGTTGGCTTTCTTGGTGGCGGCGTAGAGCGAGATCGGGTGGTCGACGTTGTCGTTTTCAGAAAACGGCGGGGTCACGCTGGCCCCGTACACCGAACTCGACGATGCGAACGCCAGGTGGCCGACGTGGCCGTGCCGGCAGCCCTCGAGGATGTTGAGGAATCCAACGAGGTTGCTGTCGGCATAGGCATGCGGGTTCTCAATGGAATAGCGCACCCCGGCCTGCGCCGCGAGGTGTGCCACCGCATCGAAACGGCTTCGGCCGAAAAGTTCGCCGACCTTGTCGCGCGATGCCACGTCCAGCCGGGCGAAGGTGAACCGCGGTTTCGTCGCCAGGCGCGCGAGGCGCGCCTCCTTCAGCCTGACGTCGTAGTAATCGTTCAGGTTGTCGATGCCGACCACTTCGTCGCCGCGATCCAGCAGCGCCGCGGAGAGTGCCGCGCCGATGAATCCGGCTGCGCCGGTTACCAGGACGCGCATCTGGGCCCGCGCCTCATTCGTGCTGGTTGTAGGTGCGGTGCCCGTGCGACCTGGCGAGCTCGTCGCGTTGCGCCGAGGCGAGGTCCGCGCGCACCATTTCCGCGACCAGCTCGGCAAAGGAGATCTCGGGCACCCAGCCGAGCTGCGTGCGCGCCTTGCTCGCGTCGCCGAGGAGCGATTGGACCTCCGTAGGCCGGAAGTAGTCCGGGTCTACCCGGACGATCACCTGGCCTTTTTTCAGGGCGGGCCATCTTCCACCGTCGAATTCCGCCACGCGGGCCTGCTCCTCGCGGCCCTCACCCTGCCATTCGAGCTGAATTCCCAGTTCGCCTGCTGCGGCGCTGGCGAAGTCGCGCACGCTGTTTTGCACGCCGGTCGCGATCACGTAGTCCTCGGGCGAAGGCTGCTGCAGCATCATCCACTGCATGCGCACGTAATCCCGGGCGTGGCCCCAGTCGCGCAATGCGCTGAGATTGCCGAGGTACAGGCAGTCCTGCACCCCGAGGACGATGCGCGCCAGCGCGCGGGTGATCTTGCGGGTGACGAACGTTTCGCCGCGCAGCGGCGACTCGTGGTTGAACAGGATCCCGTTGCAGGCGTACATCCCGTACGCCTCGCGGTAGTTGACCGTGATCCAGTAGGCGTAGAGCTTGGCAACCCCGTACGGCGAGCGCGGGTAGAACGGCGTCTTCTCGTTCTGCGGGGATTCCTGCACCAGGCCGTACAACTCTGAGGTCGAGGCCTGGTAATAGCGCGTCTTTTTCGCCAGGCCGAGGATGCGCATCGCCTCCAGCACACGCAATGCGCCGAGCGCGTCGGAGTTGGCCGTGTACTCGGGCTCCTCGAACGACACCGCGACATGGCTTTGCGCGGCGAGGTTGTAGATTTCGTCGGGCTGCACCTGCTCGATCACGCGCACCAGGCTGCTCGAGTCGGTCATGTCACCGTAGTGGAGGATCAGGCGGCGGTCGCGCTCGTGGGGATCCTGGTAGAGATGGTCGATGCGCTGCGTGTTGAAGAGCGAGGACCGGCGCTTGATGCCGTGGACGGTGTAGCCCTTTTCGAGCAGGAATTCGGCCAGGTAGGCGCCGTCCTGGCCGGTAATGCCCGTAACAAGCGCGACTTTCCTCTCAGTCATGGGGCAAATTCTAGCCTATCGCGCTGCATCGCCCGGCTCCGCCGTAGTGCCGTATTCCGGGATCCATTCGCGCAGCTTCGCGCGCACCTCGTCGTCGCCGGCGCCCTCCTGCAGTGCCGGCCATGCGAGCAGGCTCTGAAGAAACGAATCGGTGTCGGGCGCGCGTGCCTTGGCTATATGCAGCTTCGGATGCGGCGTCGGCAGGGTCTGCTCGGCATCGGCCAGCAGTTCCTCGAACAGCTTCTCGCCCGGTCGCAGCCCGGAAAACTCGATCTTGATGTCCGCCTCCGAGTATCCGGACAGGCGGATGAGTTGCCGGGCTAGATCGAGGATCTTCACCGGGTCGCCCATGTCGAGCACGAAGATCTGCCCGGCGGCGCCCATCAGCGTTGCCTGGAGCACCAGTTGCGCCGCTTCTGGAATCGACATGAAGTAGCGCTGGATATCCGGGTGGGTGACGGTGACCGGCCCGCCTCGAGCGATCTGCGCGCGGAACCGGGGAATCACACTGCCGGTGCTGCCGAGCACGTTGCCGAACCGGACGATGACGAACTGGGTGGCGGGTTGCGTCCCGGCTTCCGCCTGGACCGCCTGGCACACCAGCTCAGCCAGGCGCTTGGTCGCGCCCATTACGTTCGTGGGATTGACCGCCTTGTCAGTGGACACCAGGATGAACTTTTCCACCCCGTGCTCGCGCGCTGCGCGCGCGGCGACGAGCGTTCCCAGCACGTTGTTCTGCACGGCCTGCCAGGCGTTGTCCTGCTCCATGAGGGGCACGTGCTTGTACGCCGCTGCATGGAAGATCACGTGCGGCCGGAAGCGTGCAAGGATTTCCCGCATGCGCGGCGCCGATTTGACGTCGCCGATGACCGCCGAGACAGCGATCCCGGGATAGCGGTCGCGGAACTCCGATTCGATCGTGTAGAGGGCGAACTCGGAGAGTTCGAAAAGCACGACCCGTTCGGGGGCGTAGCGCGCGATCTGGCGGCAGAGTTCGGATCCGATCGATCCCCCGGCGCCGGTCACCAGGATGCACTTGCCGTCCAGCAGCACATGCAGTCCCGCATCGTCGAGTTGTACCGGATCGCGGCCGAGGAGATCGTCGAGTTCCACCTTGCGAAGCTGCGAAATGCTCACCTTGCCGGACACTAGGTCCGAATAAGAAGGCACGGTCATCACGCTGAGCCCGGCCGCAGTGCAGAGTTCGACGGCGCGCTTGCGCGAGAGGTGCGAGGTTTCCGGCATCGCGATTACGGCCTGGGTGGCGCTGAACCGTTCGGCGATCCCGGCGACCTTGTCGAGCGACCCGTAGACCTTCACGCCGAGGATCTCGCCGCCCCTTTTTGCCGGTTCGTCGTCCAGCAGGGCCACTACGCGCCACTGCCGGCTGGCGGAGAGTTCCTTCAGCAGGGTCGCAGCCGCGCTTCCGGCGCCCAGGACGATCACCGGTGCGGCTTCGGACGCGTGCATGACCGAAGCGAAGCCATGCTCCTTCCATGCGCGGTAGGCGAGGCGGCTGCCACCCATGGCGAGGATCATCAGCAGCGGGGAGATCAGGTAGGCCGAGCGCGGCGCAGGCCAAGCCAGCCCGGCGAGCGTGAACAGGGCAGGCACAGCGAGCGCGCCGACCGAGACCGCGATGAGGATGCGCCTGAGGTCCGGCAGGCTGGCGTAGCGCCACAGCCCCCTGTACAGGCCCATGCCCAGGAACAACACCCCATAGAGCCCGATGACCCAGGGGAGGGTGAAGAAGAACCAGTGGACGAAGTCCGGGGGCACATCCAGGTTGAAGCGCAGCCAGAACGCCAGCCACCAGGCGACCGCGGTGGCTGCGATGTCGTGCAGGAACGCAAGCGCGTTGCGCGTGCGAGGGCCGAGCTTCAGCAGCATCACCGGGCGCTCGCCCGTCATTGCGTTCCTTCCAAGGTGTGCCGGTTCCAGCGCGCATCGATGAGAAGTGCGAGACAGGCGTAGGCAACTGTCGCTGCGGCGAGGGTGCCGGCCTGCGTTTCCGGCGAGGCCGTGCGGGCTGACAGGGCGGCGGCTGCGCATGCGGCCATCAGCGCGTATTCGGCGAATGCGGTGCGGCGATGGCCCAGACCCATGCGTATCACCCGCTGGTAGTAGTGGTCCCGGTGTGCCTGCCACACTTTCTCGCGCCGGAGAATGCGTTTCAAAAGGGTGAATGTCGCGTCCGCAGCGAAGGGCGAAAACACCAGCACGGGGAACCAGAGGGGCCACAGGCCTTCGTGCCAACCGGCGACGCCCAGTGCGCCCGCGAGGAAGCCGAGGGGGACCGATCCCGCGTCCCCCATGAAGATCTTCGCGGGATGGAAGTTGAACAGCAGGAACGCAAGCCCGGCCGACGCCGTTGCGACGCACACGGTAGCTAGCCATGCCGAGCCCTCGGCCGACGCCGCAATGGCGAGGTGCCGAAGCCGGCCACCGTCATGCCTCCGGCAAGTCCGTCCGAGCCGTCCATGAAATTGAAGAAGTTCGCGAACCAGGCAATGCCCAGCAACAGCAGCACAAACGGCACTGGCTCGGGCTTAGGAAGGACGAAGAGGAGCGCCGCCGTTGCCGCGGCGAGGTGGGCAGCGAGCCGCAGCAGCGACGGCAGGTCGAACAGGTCATCCCCGAACGACACCGCAGCGAGCGCGAAGCCGATCAACAGCAGGACCTGTTCGCGGCCGGCGACAAACGCCAGCGACGCGGCCGCGCCCGCCATGATCGCGAGCCCCCCCGTTCTCGGCACCGGAACCGCGTGCAGCGAGCGCTCGTTCGGGCGGTCGAGGGCAAGGCCTCGCACGGGCGGCGACAGCAGGATGAGGAGGAAGACCAGCGCAATCGCGAAGCCCAGGGCTGCGGGGACGAGCATGGGCGCTATTTTAAGGAATCGCAGCCGGTATTAGTGGGAAATGCTCGGGCGCCTAGCCCATCCGGCCCGGGAGCCACGTGGCCAGGGCTGGAACCAGGGCGAGGATCAGCATCCTGAAACAGTCGGCGACCACGAAGGGCATGATCCCGCGGACAATCGTTTGCAGCGGCAGGCCGGACACGCCCTGGATGACGAAGAGGTTGATCCCCACGGGCGGCATGATCATCCCGATCTCGCACACCGTGACGAACATCACGCCGAACCAGATCGGATCGAACCCAAGCGCGACGATCAGCTTGAACACCGGGCCGACCGTGAGCAGCATCATCGCAAGCTCGTCCATCAACGCGCCGAGGATGATGTACATCACCATGAGCAGCAGCATCACCGTCCAGCGCGAGAGCCCGAGGTCGCCCACCCATTTCACCAGCGCGTCGGTGAGCCCTGTGGAGTCGATAAAGTAGTTGAAGATTCCGGCCCCGATCAGGATCGTGAAGATCATGCCCGTGGTCAGGGCCGTTTCGACCACGGCTTGCCTGGCGTTGCTGCGGTTCAGCTTGCCGCCCGCCCATGCAAGTACGACCGCGCCGAATGCGCCGACCGCCGCCGCTTCGGTCGGCGAGAACAAGCCGACATACATTCCGCCCAGCACGACCCCGAACAGGACGACGACCTGCCATACGTCCCGTCCGGCCCTGATGCGTGCGGCCCAGTCGGACCTCGGCCCTGCGGGCCCGAGCTTCGGGTCCCGCGCGGTGGACCATGAGACCGCGCCCATGTAGAGAAGGGTGCCCAGGATGCCGGGGAGGATGCCTGCGGCAAGCAGCTTGCCGATCGATTGCTCGGTCATCAGGCCGTAGATCACGAAGAGGATGGAGGGCGGGATCATGACCCCGAGCGTGCCTCCGGCCGCGACCGACGCGGACGAGAGCCGGTCGTCGTATCCCGCGCGGCGCATTTCGGGCATTGCAACGCGTCCCATGGTGGCTGCCGTGGCGATCGCCGAGCCGCAAACCGCGCCGAAGATCGCGCAGGCACCCACCGTCGCAAGGGCCAGGCCGCCGCGAAAGTGCCCGATCAGTGAGGCCACGAAACCGTAGAGGCTTTTCGACAGGCCGCCGTGTGCGGAAAACACCCCCATCATGATGAAGAGCGGCAGCACCGAAAGACCGGCCGGGGAAATCGACTCGTACGGCGCGCGGCCCAGGACGAATCCGAGCGTGGCCCAGCCGTTCACCAGGCCGTAGCCGATTGTCCCCACCACCCCCATCGCCACAGCGACCGGGATGCGCAGCGCTATCAGGACCAGAACTGCGGCAAAGCCGAGCGCACCGGCCAGCGGCCCGCTCATTTCGTCCGTGTCACGGTGAGGTCACGTACCGCCAGCAGCATCGATGCCGCGGCCGAAAGGAGCGCGCCGGCAATCAGCGGCGCCCAGTAGATCGCAACAGGCAACCCGAGTGTCTGCGATTTGTCGCCCTGGTCGACCTGGATCCCGGCCTGCTTGAGTGAGTACCACGCGATCGCGGCCATGAAAACGGCGCCCACCAGGTGCGCGAATCCCTTTACGGCAACCAACCATCGCTTCGGCAGAGGGTCAGTGATGAACTCCACGCCGACGTGGCTTTCGCGCAGGAATGCCATGGGCATGGCGAGGGCGACACAGAACATCTGCGCCAGCTGGGTGACATCGACGATCCCCGTGATCGACACATCGACGGTGCGGCGCATGGCGATATCCGCCATCAGCGCCAGCGTGGCAAGCCCCAGGACGCAGACGCCGAAGAACGCGAGCCCTAGCGCAATCCGGTCAGCGCGGCGCAGCATCGCGTGCTACTTCGAGAAGCGGGCCACCTGCTTGATCATTTCGTCGTAGATCTGGCGGGCGTTGGCAACGCCGGATTTCTCCAGTGCGGCGAGTTCCTGGTCGATGACGGGCTTCAACTGGACGCGCCATTTTTCCCGGGTTTCGTTCGAAACCGCCACGATCGAATTGCCCTTCGCCTTGACCGCGTCCAGCCCGGCCTGGTCCCACTTGCCCCACCATTCGCCGAATTTGTGGACCATCGCCGGGCCCGTGGTGTCGTCGATCGCCTTTTTCGCGTCGGCGGGCAGCGATGCGTATTTCGCCTCGTTCATGACGACGTGAAAGCAACTTGTGTAGACGCGGGCGTCGAGGTGGTTCTTGAGCAATCCCTCGAGCCGGAACCCCTTGATCGCATCCCAGGGGAATACTGCGCCGTCGATCACGCCTTTTTCGAGGCTTTCATAGACCTGCCCGGGCGGCATCCCCACGGGCGCCGCGCCGAGGTGCTGCAAGAGCGCCTGCGTCGGCGGATTGGGCGCGCGCATGCGCAGGCCCTTCACGTCGAAAATGCTCTCGAGTTTCTTGTCGCGCGTATGGAACAGGCCCGGGTTGTGGCAATGCAGCGCCAAAACCTTGAAGCCCTTGTAGTCCTCGGCCAGCGCGCCCGGGAGCATGGCCCAGAGGGCCTTCGAGGCCGAGTCGGCCGATTCGGCGACGAACGGCATTTCCATGATCGAGGAGCGCGGCAGCCGCCCGCGCGGGATGCCGTTGAGGCCCCAACCCACGTCGGTAACGCCCTGCTTCACCTGGTCGGCCTGGTTTTCGGTTTTTCCGAAGGGTGAGTTGCCGGCGAATACCCGGCCGGTGACCTTGCCGCCGGTGCGCTTTTCGAGTTCCCTGACCCACGGTTCGAGTACGTCGACCACGAAGCCATGTGTCGGCGGCACGAAAGTGGTGACCTTGAGTTCGATCTTGTCCTGGGCGGTGGATTGGGCTGCGAACCCCAGTGCGGCGGCCGCGGCGAGGCAGCGCCAAGAGTGCTTGGGCATCGTATGTCTCCTCTTTCTGGTTATGGGGCCGATTATACGGCGGCCTTCTCGGCGGCTTTGAGCGGCATCTGCGCCAGCCATTTCTCGACTTCGCGCGCATCGGTAAACAATGTCTCGAGTTCGGCGCGGGCTTCCGCCTCGGTTTGCAGCACCGACTCGACCACGGTGGTCTTTTCGGTGAGGCGGCTGGTGGCGATTTCCAGCCGGATGCCGTTCGGGTCGTAGAAATACGCGGACCAGAAGCGTCCGCCGAGCGCCACCGGCCCGATCACGTTCACGCCGGCATCGCGCACGCGGCCGACGATCGCGTCGAATCGGTCGGGCGCCGCGTGGAACGCGATGTGCTGCATGCCTCCCGGCAGGTCGCGGTTCTGCCTTGCGAGGCCCTTGGGATACTCGAAGAACGCGAGCAGCGTGTCGTTGCCCATGTTGAAAAAATAGTGGCGCAGGTTGTCGTAGGGCGGCTGGCCGCGATCCTGCTCGAACGGCACGCGGCGCACGTGCACCAGCTGCATGCCGAGCACGCGCGTGTAGAAATCCATGGTCGCCGGCAGGTCGTCGGTGACAAAGGCCAGGTGGTCGACGCCCCGCATGGGGACCGGCTTGATCTCAGGCGGCTTTGGCATGGCTTTTCTCCTGTGCTTCGAGGAATGCGCGGACCGTGGCGACGAATCCTTCCGGGTTGTCGCCGGCGACGTTGTGGCCGCCCGGGATTTCGACCACGTCGATGCGGGGGTTGGCAGCCTTCACCTTGGGCACCGTATCCGCCGCAAACATGTCGGACTGCGCGCCCCGGATCAAGAGCGTCGGGCAGCGGATCTCGGCGAGCACCGGCCACATGTCGACGCCGAGCTTCGGCTTTTCACCGGTTTCGAGGACACGCCTGAACTGGTCGCGGAAATACAGGTCGCGCTTCAGCTGCATGCCGTTGCCTACCGGTCTGAGGTAGGCCTCGAAGCGCGGACGCTTGGCCTTGCCCGCTTCCGAAGCCGGATCGATGCCGTGGTACTGCATGGCCGCATCCACGCTTGCGAAAAGGTCCGGCTGCCGGCCGACGCGTTCCGTGGTGCGCTTGGAGCCCGCCGGGGCGTTTTCGGGCGAGTAATCGACCAGCACGGCGGCCGGAATCAGTTCGGGATTCTTTGCCGTGCACCAGGCGACGCTGCGGCCGCCCATCGAATGGCCGACCGGGATCGCCTGATTCCAGCCCAGGTGGGCGACCAGGGCGGCGATGTCGCCGGCCATGGTCGGGACTGTGTAGTCCTTGGAGGGGCTCCAGGCTGAATCCCCGAAGCCGCGCATGTCCATCGCGACGACTTCGCGATCCGTAGCGAGGGCGGCAGCGACGTCGACCCAGTCATAGGAAAAGTAGGATGCGCCGTGAACTATGACGAGCGGCGTGCTGCCCGGCTTGCCGAACCTGCGGTAGAAGATCTCGACGTCGCCGGAATGCACGGTGCCGGTCTGGTGCTGGGAAGGCATGGGTTCTCCTTACGAGGGGCGTTCCGGAAGTATAAGATTATCCCCGCCGCAGGATGCGGCAGCCGCGCCAAGACGGCGCAAAAACACAGTTCCCATGGAGACCGAATTGAAATTCAAGGCGTTCCTGCTGCTCGCGGCCCTGGCTTGCCAGGTTTCCTTCGTCCAGGCCCAGACCCCGGACACTTATCCGGCCAGGCCCGTGCGCTTCGTGGTCGGTTTTCCGCCGGGCGGGGCAAACGACATTCTCGGGCGCCTCGTGGGCGCAAAGCTCCAGGAGCGCCTGGGCCAGACCTTCGTCATCGAGAACAAGCCCGGGGCGAACGCGATCATCGCCACCGATTTCGTCGCCAAGTCGGCGCCTGACGGCTATACGCTGCTCATCGGGGCGAGCGGGGCGATGACCTTCAATCCGGGGCTGTACGCCAAGCTGCCCTACGACCCGGTGAAGGATTTCGCGCCGGTGACGATGATCGGCTCTTTCCCGCTGGTGCTCACCGTCAGTCCGGCGCTCGGCGTTACCTCGGTGAAGGAACTGGTTGCGCTGGCCAAGGGCAAGCCGGGCGTGCTGAACTACGGGGCAGGCTCGACGCCGTTCCAGCTGGCTGCGGAACTGTTCAAGATGCAGACCGGCACGGACTTCAAACACGTGCCTTACAAAGGCAGTGCGGCGACGGTGAACGGCCTGCTCGGGGACGAGGTCGCGATGACGTTCGTCGACAGCCCGCCGGTGGTTGCGCAGATCAAGGCGGGCAAACTCCGCGGCCTCGCGGTGACTTCGCCCAAGCGCGCGGGTTTCCTGCCCGACCTGCCGACCGCAATCGAGGCCGGCGTGCCGGACTTCGACGTGGTGCTCTGGACCAGCCTGTTTGCGCCAGCGGGCACGCCTGCGGGCATCGTGCGCAAGCTCCAAGGGGAGATCGCCAAGATCCTCCAGATCCCGGAGATCCGCGAGCGCATGACGGCGATTGGGATCGACCCGATCGGCGGCACGCCCGAGGAATTGGCCGCGCAGTTGCGCACCGACCTCGCCCGCTGGACCAGGGTTGCCCGCGCCGCGGGCGTCAAGGCGGAGTGATCGCCTAGATCCTCACCGGCAGGCGCCGGAAGCCCCTGAATCGTACTCTCCGGTCGCGCTCCGGCTCGCCGGCCAGCGCGAGCGACGGAAAGCGCGCGACAAGCCGGCCGATTGCAATGCGGCCCTCGAGCCGCGCGACGTTCATGCCCGCGCAGGCGTGGTCACCCTGCCCGAAGGCAACATGGCGATTGGGCTTGCGCCCGACGTCGAAGCGTTCGGCATCGGGGAATTGCGCCGGGTCGCGATTTGCCGCGCCGATCCCGATGGTGACGAAGGTGCCCTTCGGCAGCATCCGGCCGCCGATCTCCATCGGTGCGCCGAGCTGGCGGTTGTTCAGCTGGATCGATCCCTCGTAGCGCAGCATTTCTTCCACGGCCGTGGGCACCAGCGCAGGATCCGCCTTCAGCCGCGCGTGTTCCTGCGGGTGGGTAAGCAGCAGCCAGGTGCCGTTGCCGATCAGGTTCGTCGTGGTCTCGTGCCCGGCATTGAGCATGAAGATGCAGTTGTGCAGGAGCTCCTCTTCGGTCAGGCGCTCACCGTCTCCTTCGCCCTGGATCAGGCGCGTGAGGACGTCGCTGTCAAAATCGCCCGGATGTCTGCGGCGCTCGGCGACGAGCCCCCGCAGGTAAGCGACGAAATCCGTGACGGCACGGTTGCCGCTTTCGAGTATTGCGCAATCCGGCGCGGGCTCGAGGGCGGACAGGATCGCGAGCGACCACGCGCGCAACGGTTCGCGATCGCCCTTGGGGACCTCGAGCAGGTTGCCGATCACCTCGACGGGGATCTGAGCGGCGAAAGCGTCGATGAAATCGAACTCGCGCTGATCGGCCATCGAGTCGAGCAGGCCGTCGACGAGGCGCACCACTTCGGTTTCCATGCGCGCGATCGCGCGCTGGTTGAGCGCGCCCATCATCAGCCGCCGCACTCGCGTGTGCAGTGGCGGGTCGTTGAATACCAGGCTGGAGGTATGGTGCTCGTAAAGGGGGGAGTCGCCGAATTTGGGCCTGAACTCGGCCTTCTTGTCGGACAGGGCGCGCGCATCCCGGTAGACCGCCATCACGTCGTCATAGCGGGACAGGAACACCCCGCCGCCTTCGAGGTCGTGCACCGGATCGTGTTCGCGCAGCGCCGCGTACCAGGGATACGGATCGTCGATGAAGCCGGGCGGGACGCGGGCCAACTGGAAGTCGCGGGCGAGGATGCGGGGGTCCATTCGGCTATTATGCATGCTTCGATTGTCACTCCACCCCGTACGCCACCCTGCCGGAAAGACCATGCAACGAGTCCCGAACGCAGCGTTCGATCCCGCCCTGGAAAAGCGCCTGGAGGCGCTCTGGGGCAAGCCGGTAAACCTCTATAAGGCCCTGGCCAATCACCCGGCCTTCGTCGGCGCGTGGACCGAGTTCGCGCAATCGATGCGGGTCGATACCAGGACCCCGCGCGCGCTGCGCGAGCTGATGATCCTGCGTTCCGGGCAGGTGCAGCGTTCCGAGTACGAATGGGCGCAGCACTTGCGCATGGCGCGCAAGGCCGGCGTGCGCGAGGCGCAGATCGAGCAGCTCGCGGATTGGCGCGTCTCGCGCGAATTCGACGCGCGGGAACGCGCGGCGCTCGGGCTGCTCGAAGCCGTGACCGCCGGCCAGGTGGACGATGCAACGTGGGAGGCCGCCGCCGGCCAGTTCTCGCGCGAAGAGGTGGTCGAGCTCGTCATGGTGGCCGGCTTCTATTCCATGGTGGCGCGGGTGCTGGACGCATTGCGCGTCGAACTGGACGACGATATCCGCGATTACTCGCCGCGTTTGCCGGGCTGACCCGGGGCGCTCGATGCCGCAAAGGAGCTACCGCTACTACGACCTCGTGATGGCGGCGTTCGTCACGATCCTGATCTGTTCCAACCTGATCGGGCCTGCGAAGATCGCGCAGCTCGACCTGCCCGTGCTCGGGGTCGTGACGTTCGGGGCCGGAGTGCTGTTCTTCCCGATTTCCTACGTTTTCGGCGACATTCTGACCGAGGTCTACGGCTACGACCGCGCGCGGAAGGTCATCTGGGCCGGCTTCGCGGGACTCGGTTTCGCCTCCTTCATGGCGACGGTGGTGGTGGCGCTCCCGCCCGCGCCATTCTGGAACAACCAGGCGGCGTACGAGGTCGCGTTCGGCTCTACCTGGCGCATCGTGCTCGCGTCGATGTTCGCCTACTTCTGCGGCGAGTTCGTGAATTCGTTCATCCTCGCGAAGATGAAGATCCTCACCAAGGGGCGCTGGCTGTGGACGCGCACCATCGGCTCGACCATCGCCGGGGAGGCGGTCGATTCGGCGCTTTTCTACCCCCTCGCGTTCTATGGCACGGGGATCATCCCGGACGACAAGCTGCCGGTGGTGATGCTCGCCCAGTTCGTCGCCAAGGTGAGCGTGGAGGTCGTGTTGACGCCGGTCACCTACAAGATCGTGAACGCGCTGAAGCGCGCGGAGCAGGAGGATTACTACGACCGCAGGACCAACTTCAACCCGTTCGTGCTGAAGCCGTAATTTCAAAGATTATGTTTAGGAAATGCCCGAGGGGAGCGGGTTTCCGGGTAGTTATGATAGCGAATTTATTATTTATTGCCTGATCGGCAAGGGTATCTCCCCGGCGCGGATCGCCTCCAGGACGCGGCGCAGCCTCAATCGAGCCGCGCTGGGCACATCGTCCATGAAGACCTTTCCCTCGATTTCCACGTAATACTGCCCTGCGTAGCGGTCGCCTTCGCGCAGGTGCCAGACCAGCAGGCTGTGCGGGGCCATGACCACCTCGGCCACCAGGCGGTTTTGCGGGAGGAAGTATTCCGCGTATACCTGCTTGAAGTTCTCCTCACCGACCGAGCCTTCGTAGTCGCGCAATACCGCGTAACGCCGGCGGGGCGCATTCGACAGCAGCGCCGCGTCCTCCACTTTGCCGGCGGTCAGGTACTGGTTGAGCAGTTTGGCGGTGTTCAGCGCGCTGGTCGGCTCTAGCTTCTCTCCCGGGGAGGCGACGTGCGCGCCAGAGGCAAATGCACGGATCGAGTAGCGCAGCGTCTCGCCGTCGAATTCGGCCGTGCGGTCGGCCAGAGGCTGCCCATGGGCAATGGACGCCAGTAACAGAAAAACCGGGACAGGCCACCATTTCCGCGGATTTGTCGGGCGCTTCGCGAGCGTATGACGATGCATCTCGGTATTACGGGAAATGGTGGTCTGTCCCCGATTTTCAGGCCGCGCGGGCGACCGGGGTTGCGGGAGAGCGGAACCGCGTGAGCAGGGCTTCAAGCTTGCCGCGCGCCTCGTGCATGCTTTTCGCCTTGATGTGGCCGTAGCCGCGGATGGCCTCGGGCAGGCTGGCGATCTCGATCGCGGTGGCGAGGTTGTCGCGCGCAAGGCCTCCAACAAGCTCATCGACCGTCCGCTCGTAGTCGTCGACCAGCCGCCGCTCCATGCGGCGTTCCTCGGTGTGGCCGAAGATGTCGAACGCGCCGCCGCGCAGGCCCTTGAGCATCGCGAGCACCCTGAACGCGGGCTTCATCCAGGACCCGAAGCGCATCTTGGCCGGCTCGCCGGTGCGCGGGTCGGCCTTCGCAAGCAGTGGCGGCGCGAGGTGGTAAACGACTTTGTAGTCGCCTTCGAACATGGCGCCGATTTTCTTCGCGAATTCGCCGTCGCTGTACAGGCGGGCCACTTCATACTCGTCCTTGTAGGCCATCAGCTTGGCGAAATAGCGTGCAACAGCCTTCGACAGTTCATCGCCGCCAACCGCGTCCGCCTCGGCCTTGCGCACGCGGGCGACGAGCGCCGAATAGCGGGCCGCATAGGCCGCGTCCTGGTAGGCGGTAAGCAGCTGCACGCGCCGCTCGACCAGTTCGTCCAGCGCGCGCGAGAGATGCTGCGCGATCGGGATCACGTCGGCCGGGTTTGCGGCGCGCCGCACGCTTTCCGGGTCGACCACCGTGCGGCGGCCCCAGACGAAACTCTTGCGGTTGAATTCCACCGCCACGCCGTTCAGCTCGATGGCGCGCTCGATCGCGTCGCCCGACAAGGGCACCCACCCCTTCTGGTAGGCATAGCCGAGCATGAACATGTTGGTCGCGATCGAGTCGCCCATCAGGCTGGTGGCCATGTCGGCCGCCGCGATGAAGTCCGCGTCCTTGCCCCCGCAGGCTTCGCGCACGTCGTGCTGCAGGTCGCTCCCGGGCAGCTGCCAGTTCGGGTTCTTGACGAATTCGGCCGTCGGCGCGGTGGTCGCGTTCACCACGGCGCGGGTCTTTTCGGCGGACATGGTGCCCAGCGCATCCGCGCTTGCGGTCACTACCAGGTCGCACCCGATCACCAGGTTCGCGCTGCCAGTGCCGATACGGGCGGCATGCAGTTGTTCAGGCGCGCGTGCGATCTTCACGTGCGACATCACCGGCCCGCCTTTCTGCGCAAGGCCCGACATGTCGAGCACGGACACGCCCTTGCCCTCGAGGTGCCCGGCCATCGCCAGGATCTGCCCGATGGTCACTACGCCGGTGCCGCCGATGCCGGTGACAAGCACGCTGCACGGCTCATCGAGCGGAGGGAGTTGCGGGTCCACCAGCGCGGGAAACTGGTCGCCCCCTTTGGGCGCGGCTTTGCCCTTCCTGAGCGTCCCGCCCTCCACCGTCACGAAGCTCGGGCAGAAACCCTTCACGCACGAAAAGTCCTTGTTGCAGGTGGACTGGTTGATCTTGCGTTTGCGGCCGAACTCCGTCTCGAGAGGCTCGACCGACAGGCAGTTCGATTTGCTGCTGCAGTCGCCGCACCCTTCGCACACCGCCTCGTTGATGACCGCGCGCTTGGCGGGATCGGGGTATTCGTTGCGCTTCCTGCGGCGGCGCTTTTCGGAGGCGCAGGTCTGGTCGTAGATCAGCGCGGATACGCCTGTCGTTTCGCGCAGCTCGCGCTGCACCTGGTCAAGCTCGTCGCGGTGCCGCACGGTCACGCCGGGCGCCCAGTTGGTGCCGGGCGGATATTTCTCCGGCTCGTCGGTGACGACGATGATCGGGTTCACCCCTTCGGCCGCGATCTGGCGCGAAATCGTCGGCGGGTCGAGCGGGCCGTCGTGCCGCTGGCCGCCGGTCATGGCGACCGCGTCGTTGAACAGGATCTTGTAGGTCATCGTGACCTTGGCCGCAGCAGCAGCGCGGATGGCCATCAGCCCCGAGTGGTAGTACGTGCCGTCGCCGATGTTGGCGAAGATGTGCTTCGTGTCGCAGAACGGGGCCTGGCCGATCCATGGCGCGCCTTCGCCACCCATGTGTGTGAACGTGGACGTGTTGCGGTCCATCCACAAGGACATGAAGTGGCAGCCGATGCCGGCCGTGGCACGGCTGCCTTCGGGCACGCGCGTGGAGGTGTTGTGCGGGCAGCCCGAGCAGAAAAAAGGCTGCCGTACCGAAGTCACGCGCGGCCGCGCAAGCGCTTTCTCCTTGGCGTCCAGGAAGGCGAGGCGCGCCCGGTACCTGTCACCGAGGACCTTGTCCAGGCCGAGCTTGGCGAAGCGCTTGGCCAACGCGCGCGCGACGATTGCCGGCGAATGTTCGTATTGCGCCGGCAGCAGCCATGTGCCGGCGGGCTGGCCGGCCGAATGGCTCCATTCGCCGTTGTCGTCGAACTTGCCGACCACGCGCGGCGGGGGGGACTTGCTTGCATCCCAGTTGTAGAGCTCTTCCTTGATCTGGTATTCGATGACCTGGCGCTTTTCCTCGACGACGAGGATTTCCTCCAGGCCTTCGGCGAAGCGCCGGGCGCCCTGCGGCTCCAGCGGCCACGGCATCGCCACCTTGTAGACCCGCAGGCCGATATCGCGCGCGACAGCCTCGTCGATGCCGAGGTCCGCAAGCGCCTGCATCGTGTCGCCGAACGACTTGCCGGTGGTGATGATTCCCAGCCGTGCGCGCGGCGAGTCCCAGACGATGCGGTCGAGTTTGTTCGCGCGCACGTAGGCCAGCGCCGCGTAGACCTTGTAGTCCAGCAGCCGCGCCTCCTGCTCGAGGATCCCGTCCGGCCAGCGGATGTTGAGCCCCCCGGCCGGCAGCACGAAGTCCTGCGGGATGGCGACTTTCACGCGGTGCGGGTCGATGTCCACCGAGGCGCCAGACTCGACCACGTCGGTCACGCACTTGAACGCGACCCAGCAGCCCGAGTAGCGGCTCATCGCGAATCCGTGCAGCCCGTAGTCGAGGTACTCCTGCACGTTCGACGGGTTCAGCACCGGGATCAGGCAGGCCTTGAGGATGTGTTCGCTCTGGTGGGCGAGCGTCGAGGACTTGGCGGCGTGGTCGTCGCCGGCGAGCACCAGCACGCCGCCGTGCTTCGCGCTGCCCGCGGCGTTGCCATGCTTGAACACGTCGCCGCAGCGGTCCACGCCGGGGCCTTTGCCGTACCACATCGAGAACACGCCGTCGTACTTCGCGCCCTGGAAGAGGTTGAGCTGCTGCGTTCCCCAGATTGCCGTGGCGGCGAGGTC
>JANNWA010000009.1:0-9630 GCA_031408275.1 Pseudomonadota bacterium | reverse complement strand
CTTCGAGTGCGCCGGGCACCCGGGCGAGGACGACGTGCCCAATCTGATCCTCATTCCCGCGGCGGTGGACGCGCTCAGGATCCCGGTGGTCGCCTCGGGCGGGATCGGCGACGGCCGCGCCATGGCAGCGGCCATGACGCTGGGCGCGCAGGGCATCAACATGGGAACGCGGTTCATGTGCACGGTCGAGGCGCCTATCCATCCCGACGTGAAGCAGGCGCTGGTCAACGGGTCGGAGCGCGACACGAACCTTATCTTTCGCACCATGCACAACACTTCGCGCGTGTTCAAGAACAAGGTGTCGGACGAGGTCGTCGCCATGGAGAAAAGCGGCGCCAAGTTCGAGGAGGTCCGGCACCTCGTCGCAGGCGCGCGCGGCAAGGTGGCGATTCGCAGCGGCGACGTGCAAGGGGGGATTGTCAGCGCGGGCATGGTGATCGGCCTCATCCACGACATCCCGACCTGCGCGGAGTTGATCGAGCGCATCGTGCGCGATTGCCGCGCCAGCCTCGCGGCGGCGGCGCGGATGGCGGCTTAGGAGCAATCTAGAGAGTATGACCTGGCCGGAATCGGAGTAGTCGCGTGTCATTCGCATTGCTAAACTAGGGGAATCATGAAACCAAATCCAGTCGTGGAGGAAATCCGCAAGGTGCGCGATGCGCTTGCGGCAAAATATGACTACGACCTCGCTGCGATCTGCCAGGACTTGCGCAAACGGGAAGATCGCGAAGTCGCTCTCCTCGTTAAGCGCCAGCCGAAAGTGCGCCTGAAAAAGGCCGGCTAGCTATGGCTTGCCTTTGACCACTGCGCTCGATGTCCAGCACCGTCGAAAAGTATTCAGGTAAAGCCACTCGTGTGACGGCACGGCCGGAGCAGATTGTGCAAGCCGATCCGGCGCAGCTCGCGCGTATCGGCAAGCTGGTTAGGGGCGTCAAAGTCGGATAGTGTCCAAGGAGGGAATTTGTTCACCGCGAAATACCAATAACTCGCCGTACGTCCGGGCTATGTAAAGTGTCAAAAACGGAATGCAAATTGACATGCAAGCCGCCCCAGTGAACGACGTTTTTACTTAAATGTTAAACAATGGTTGTATGACCGATCCCGTCTTCTCCAACTCCCTGTGGGCGTCCACCGCGCCCCCGGCCCCTGCCACGCATCCACTCGAAGGCGAGCTGCGCGCCGACGTCGCGATCATCGGCGGCGGCTACACCGGCCTCGCCTGTGCCCTGGCCGTCGCGCAGGGCGGCGCCAAGGCGGTGGTGCTCGAAGCCGACGTGATCGGCTACGGCGCCTCTGGCCGCAACAACGGGCAGGTGATCCCGACGCTGTCGCGCATGGACCCGGACGACGTGCCCGGGCGCATCCCCGAGGCCGCGGGCGGAAAGGCCAAGGGCGAGGAACTCGTGCAGCTCGTCGCCGACTCGGCGAAGTTCACCTTCGACCTGATCCGCAAACACGCGATCGACTGCGAAGCGGTGCAGAACGGCTGGGTGCAGCCCATTCACTCGCCGGGGCGCATGAAGCTTGCGGAGAAGCGCGTCAAAGCCTGGGCGCGGCGCGGCGCGCCGGTCGAGCTTCTGGATGCAACGGGCGTGGAGACCATCACCGGCTCGAAGTTCTGGCACGGCGGCTGGGAGAACGCCACGGGGGGCAAGCTGAACCCGCTTGCGTATGTGCGTGGCCTGGCGCGCGCAGCGATCGGAGCGGGTGCCGTGGTGCATACCGAAAGTGCGGTGTTGTCGGTGGAGCGTGAGGGCAATTCGTGGCGCGTGAAGACTGCGCGCGGTTCGGTGCTGGCCGACAAGGTGGTAATTGCAACGCACGCTTACGGCGACACGTTCTCGGGTTCGCTGTGGCCCAGGCTCATGCAGACGGTGTTCCCGGTGCGCAGCTACCAGATGGCCACCCGGCCGTACCCGGAAGCGGTGCGCGCCACGGTGCTGCCCGAGGATCACGCCTGCTCGGACTCACAGGGCGACTTGCACTTCTTCCGCTGGGATGCGCACGGGCGCCTGGTCACGGGCGCCGCGCTGGCCGTGCCGCTGGGCTGGCGCGAGCGCTCGCCGGCGCGAGCCGCAGAGCGGGTCCAAAAGGTATTCCCGCAACTGGGCCGGCCGAAGTTCGACTTCGTCTGGCACGGCTACTTGGGCATCACCTGGGACAAGCTGCCGCATTGCCACGAACTCGCGCCGGGCGTGCTCGCGTTCGAGGGCTGCAACGGGCGCGGGGTGGCGCTGGCGACTGCGATCGGGACCGAATTTGCGAAAGCGATGCTGGGCGCAAGCGTGTCCAGCCTGCCGATGCCGTTCACGCCGCTGACCCCTTTTCCTGCCCACGGCATTGCGCGCAGGTTCACTTCGTTCCCCATCATCGTCTACCGCCGCCGCGACGCCAAGGAAATTGCATGAGCCTGAAGAAGAACCGCCTGTCCGACAGCGCCCTCGAAGTCACCGACTTCTGTCTCGGCACGATGACCTGGGGCCAGCAGAATTCTGAGGCCGAGGGCCACGCGCAGATCGACTGGGCGCTGGCCAACGGCATCAACTTCATCGACACCGCCGAGATGTACCCGGTGCCCCCGCAGAAGGAGACCCAGGGCCGCACCGAGACAATCGTCGGCACCTGGCTCGGAAAGAACCACGGCAAGCGCGACAAGATCATCCTCGCCTCCAAGATCGCCGGGCCCGGGCGGCGCGAATGGATTCGCAACGGCGAGACGCACGTCAACAAGAAGACGATCCCCTGGGCGATCGACGACAGCCTGAGGCGGTTACAGACCGACTACATCGACCTCTACCAGATTCATTGGCCCGAGCGTTACGTGCCGGGGTTCGGGTCCTGGCAGTACGACCCGTCCAAGGAACGCGAGGTCACGCCTATCCTCGAGCAGGTCGAGGGCATGGCGGCCGCGATCCAGTCCGGCAAGATCCGCGCTTATGGGCTGTCGAACGAAACCGCCTATGGCCTGTGCGAATTCGTGCGCGTGGCGAAGGCGAACAACCTGCCTGCGCCGGTATCGGTGCAGAACGGCTACAGCCTGGTCGCCCGCATGTTCGACGGGGACCCCGCCGAGGCGAGCCGGCAGCTGAACGTGCCGCTGCTGGCCTACAGCCCGCTCGCCATGGGGCAGCTCACCGGCAAGTATCGAAGCGGCGCATTGCCCGCCGAAGCACGCATGGTCAAGCTGAAGCCGTTCGGCGAACGCTACATGCGGCCGCGCACGTTCGCGGCGGTCGAGGAATATGCTGCGGTCGCCGAAAAGCACGGGATATCGCTGGCAGGGATGGCGCTTGCGTTCGTGCGGGGCCGATTCTTCACCGCTTCGACGATCGTCGGGGCGACCGGCGTTGCGCAGCTGGAAGAGTCGCTGCGCAACTTCGGCCTCGCGCTGGGGCCGGAAGTGCTGGCCGACCTCGAGGCGGTGAACCAGGCTTATCCCAGCCCCTCCGGCCAGTAGGGGCGAACTGCGGGGGCGCCCCGAGGGGCCGTTCCGCCGAGTGGGGGCGGCTATAATTCCCGCCTGATGTGGGAAGCCTTCGCCCTCCTTTCGCTCGCTGCCGTAACCTTCCTGTGGATCGACACCCGGCGCGCCCGCGAAGCGGCGCTCGCGGCGGGCCGGGCCGCATGCGATCGCTATGGACTGATGCTGCTCGACGACACCGTTTCCGTGGCCGGGATGCGGCTGGCGCGTGACGCGGAGGGCCGGCTGCGGATCGCGCGCACCTACCATTTCGAGTTCAGCGACACCGGCGACAACCGCCGCCACGGCACGATCCGCCTCCTGGGCAACCGGACCCAGGACCTTGCGTTCGAGCCTTACGAAACCACAGCCTCCGCGGCGTTGCCGGGCGCCGCGCACCTGACCCGCGTGAAATGACAGCCTGGATCGAGGGTACCGTCGTGGGGCAGACGCGCTGGACCGAACGGCTCCTGAGCCTCAAAGTCTCTGCGCCCATGGGATCTTTCGAGGCGGGCCAGTTCGCCAAGCTGGCGCTCGACATCGACGGCGAGCGCGTTGCGCGGCCGTATTCGTTCGTCAACGCGCCCGGCGCGCAGCCGCTGGAGTTCTACTACGCGGTTCTGCCGGGCGGGCCGCTTTCGCCGCGGCTCGCGGCTCTCGCTGCCGGCGACAGGGTGTACCTGTCCAGCAACCCGGCGGGTTTCCTCGTGCTGTCCGAGGTGCTGGATGCGGACACCCTCTGGCTGATCGCCACCGGGACGGGAATCGGTCCGTTCCTGTCGATCCTGCGCACCGCGGCGCCCTGGAAGCGGTTTCGCCGCTTGGTGCTCGTACATGCCGCACGGCATGCCGCCGAGCTCGTGTACCCGGAGGTGATTGCCGCGCTCGAAGCGTCGCACCCCGAGCAGTTCGCCTGCGTGCGGATAACCAGTCGCGAGCCGGAGCACGGCGCAGTGCCGGGTTTGCTGAACGGACGCATCCCCGGCCTGCTGCGGGATGGTTCGCTCGAAGCGCGCTCCGGCTGCGAGCTGTCGGCCTCCGGGGCGCAGGTGATGCTGTGCGGCAACCCGGACATGGTCACGGACATGACCACGGCGCTCGCCGAGCGGGGCATGAAGAAGCACCGCCGCCGCAATCCGGGGCAGATTACCGTGGAGAACTACTGGTGAGGCCGGGCTGGAGCGGCGCGGGACGACTGGTCCTCCTGGCGATGCTGCTGGCCGCGCTGTCGGCATGCACCGCGCTGCAGGTCGGCTACAACAACGCCGATACGGCGATCCACTGGCGCGCCTGGAGGTATTTCGGTTTCGAAGTCGAGCAAAAGGCCGAGTTCGAGCGCCGCGTGCAGCGTTTCCTCGCCTGGCACCGCAAGTCCGAGTTGCCCAAATACGTGGTCTTCGCGAACGCATTGGCCGACCGCGTCGCGCGCGGCGTCTCGCAGCCCGATCTGGTTTGGGGTTACGATTCGTTTCAAGCGCTGTTGCGGCCGGCCCTGAGCGCGGGCGCTGCCGAGTCCGCCGAGCTGCTCGATGGATTGTCGCAAGCGCAGATCGAGCGGTTCCAGGAGCGGCTGGACAAGGAGAATCGCAACCATGCGAAGGACCATGGGCTCGCGGAGCGACCGGACGAGCGCCGCACAAGGCGCACGAAGCGCAACATCGAGCGCCTGGAGGAATGGTTCGGCACGCTGACCGATGCGCAGGTCGAGCGGGTGAAGCTCTACAGCATGCGTGCGCCGCTCGACGACGAGCTGCGCGACCGGGACAGGAAGCGCATGCAGCGTGAGTTGGTGGGCATGGTGAAAGCGAAGCAGGCAAGGCAAAAGCTGGCCCAATGGGTGGTGGCCTGGGAGCAGAACCGGGATCCCGCGTACGAGACCCTGCGCAAGGAAAATCTGCGGGAGTATTTCGGCATGCTGCTGGACCTGGACAAGATGCTGAGCCCCGAGCAGCGCGGCCGCGCGGTACAGCGGCTGCGCGGCTTCGCGGGCGATTTTTCCGCCTTGGCCGCCGCGGCCGGCGGCGCGCCCTGACATGAACGACCGCAGCACGGGCCCGGCAGGCGGGTCGGACCCCGAGCCGAGGGCGGATCCAGCCTCCGCGCCACGGGTCGAGTCCCCGGCGGCGGGCTACGCCGGGCGCACGCGCTACACCCTGCTCGAATACGAAGCGGTCCTGGCCAACGCATCGATCGGCATCGCTTTCACGCGCGATCGCAAGTTCTTCCTCTGCAACCCCAAGTTCGCTGAAATCTTCGGTTGGGCGCCCAATGAGCTGATCGGGCAGCCGGGCGAGGTCGTGTATTCGAGCGCGGAGTCCTACGCCGCGCTCGGCGCGATCGCCATGCCGATGCTCGCCAACGGCCGCCAGCTCGACCTCGAATGGGAGATGAAGCGCAAGGACGGCAGCACGTTCCTCGCGCACGTGGTCGCGAAGACCATCAACCCGGACAACCCCCGGCAGGGGACTGTCTGGATCGTGGAGGACATCACCGACCGCAAACGCGCCGCCGACGAGCTGAACCGGCTCCTGCGCGAGCAGGAGGCGATCCTGCAGACCGTGTCGGTGGGGATCCTCTTCGTGAAGGATCGGCGGATCGTGAGATGCACGCGCCGGTTCGAGGAAATGTACGGCTACGGGCCGGGCGAGCTGATCGGCGAACCCACCGTCGCCCTGTACGCCGACGAGGACGACTTCCACACCGTCGGCCAGTCGTACGGACAGCTCGCGAAAGGCCTGCCCTTCTCCCTTGTCGCGCCCATGCGGCGCAAGGAGGGCACGACGTTCTGGGCGCGCATCACCGGCCGTTCGGCCGACGTCGGCGCGCCGCAGCAGGGCTCGGTCTGGCTCGCCGAGGACATCACCGAGCAGCGGCGCGCCGACGAGGAGATCCAGCGCCTCGTTCTCGAGCAGCAGGCGCTGCTCAACAACGTGGTGGTCGGCATCACCATCGTGCGCGAACGCAAGGTCCTGCGCTGCAACCGGCGGTTCGAGGAGCTCTTCGGCATGTCCGAGGGCGAGGGCGTGTTCAGCGCCACGCGCAGCATGTATTTCACCGCCGAGGAGTTCGAACGCGGCGCGGGCAGCTATGCCGAAATCGAGGCCGACGGCACCCACACCCGCGAGCAGTGGCTGAAGAGAAAGGACGGGTCCGGTTTCTGGTGCCGCATGTCCGGGCGGGCGGTCGAGCCGGGCGACCCGGCCAAGGGATACGTGTGGCTCTTCGAGGACATTACCGCCGACAAGACGGCCGGCGACCGGATCCGGCAGCTCGCCCACGAGCAGGAGCTGATCCTGCAGAACGCGACGGTGGGCATCGCCTTCGTGAGGAATCGCGTCATCCAGCGCTCCAACCGCTACCTCGAGCAGATGACCGGCCACGCGCCGGGCGCGCTGCTCGGGCAATCGAGCGAGGTGTTGTTCGCGGAAAGGGCCGAATGGGAGGCGGCGGGGAGGCATGCGTTCGAGAGCACCGAGCCCGGCCAGACGCACACGGCCGAGGTGCGGTTCAAGCGCGCCGACGGGTCCACTTTCGTGTGCCGGACCGTGGGCCGGCGGATCGATGCCGGCGGCGAGGAGCAGGAGTGGATCTGGAGCTTCGATGACGTCTCGGCGGAGCGTGCGACGCTCGAGTCGCTGGAAAAGCTGGTGGCCGAGCGCACCGCCGAACTGCAGGCGGCCAACACCCGCCTCGAGGCGGAAATCGGCGAGAGAAAGCTCGCCGAAGGCCGCGCGCGGCACCTCGCCGATCACGATGCCCTGACGGGCCTGCCGAACCGGCGGATCCTGGAGGACCGCCTGACCCAGGCGCTGGCACTCAGCTACCGCAACCGCAAGCATACCGCGGCGATGTTCATCGACCTCGACCGCTTCAAGACCATCAACGACTCGCTCGGCCACGCGGTGGGCGACCAGCTGCTCAAGGCGGTGGCCGAACGGCTGGTCAACCAGCTCCGGGAAGGCGACACGGTCTGCCGCATCGGCGGCGACGAGTTCGTCGTCGTGCTGCCCGAAATCACGCGCGGCGCGGACGCCGCGCATGTGGCGCAGAAGATCATCGAGACCCTGTCCGATCCGGTCGTCCTCGATGGGCGCGACATCACGGTGACGCCCTCGATCGGCATCAGCGTGTTTCCCGAGGACGGCGGCGACGCGGAGACGCTGATCCGCAACGCCGACGCGGCCATGTACCACGCCAAGGAAATGGGGCGCAGCAACTACCAGTTCTTCACCGAGCAGATGAACCTCGCCGCGAGCCGCCGCCTCACGCTCGAGAACGACCTGCGCGGCGCGGTGCAGAAGAACGAGCTCGTCGTCTACTACCAGCCGATCTCGGAGCTGAAGACCGGCTGCACCGTGATGCACGAGGCCCTGTTGCGCTGGAACCACCCGTCACGCGGGCTGGTGTCGCCGGCGGACTTCATCCAGCTGGCCGAGGACACGGGCCTGATCCTCAAAGTCGGCGAGCAGGCGCTGCGCGACGCCTGCGCCTGGGCGCGCAGGATCGGCGTCGACAAGCGCATGCCGGTGGCGGTGAACATTTCGGCGCGCCAGTTCAACGACCCGAAGCTGGTCGAGATGGTCGCGCGCACCCTGGAGGAGACCGGCCTGCCCGCCGAGATGCTCGAGCTCGAGATCACCGAATCGACCGTAATGCGCCAGACCGACACGACGCTGGAAATGCTGAAAAAACTCAAGGACCTGGGCGTGTCGCTCGCGATCGACGACTTCGGCACGGGCTACTCCAGCCTCGCCTACCTCAAGCGCTTCCCGGTGGACAAGCTGAAGATCGACAAGTCGTTCATCACCGACGTGCCGAAGAGCCGCGACCACAACGCGATCGTCACGGC
Source organism: Pseudomonadota bacterium (assembly GCA_031408275.1). GTDB lineage: Bacteria > Pseudomonadota > Gammaproteobacteria > Burkholderiales > SG8-39 > SZAS-79. The sequence continues at coordinate 1,321 of JANNWA010000009.1, read as the reverse complement.
GATCATCGGCCTCGCCCACGCGCTCAGCCTCAGGGTCGTGGCCGAGGGCGTGGAGACCGAGGCGCAGATGGAGTTCCTGCAGACCGCCGGCTGCGACCTGATCCAGGGGTACCTCGCGGGCAAGCCGATCGACGCCGACTCGGCCGCCTCGGAATACGTCTAGCCTTACTTCTCTTCCTTCTCCATCAGTTTTTCCACCAGGCCCGCCGGCACTTCGGCGTAGTGGGCGAATTCCATCGTGAAGGTGCCGCGGCCGCTGGTGGCCGAGCGCAGGAAGTTGATGTAACCGAACATCTCCGCCAGCGGCACGAAGCCCTGGATGAAGGCGCTGGGGCCCTTCTGGCCCTGGTCCGTCACCTGCCCGCGGCGGCGGTTCATGTCGCCGATCACGTCGCCGAGGTAATCGGCTTCGGTCACGACCTCGACGCCCATGATCGGCTCAAGCAGCTTGGGCTTGCTCGCCTTGTGGCACTCACGGAAGCACGCGCGGCCGGCGATCTCGAACGCGAGCGCGGAAGAGTCGACATCGTGGTACTTGCCATCGATCAAGCGCGCCTTGAAGTCGACCACCTCGTAGCCTGCGATCTGGCCTTTCTTGCTCTCGGTCATGATCGCGTGCTGCACGGCCGGGATGAATTCGCGCGGTATGCGCCCGCCGGTCACCTCGTCGGACCACTCCACGCCGCTGCCGTAGGGAAGCGGTTCGAAGACCATCTTGACCTCGGCGAACTGCCCCGAGCCGCCCGATTGCTTCTTGTGGGTGTAGACGTGCTCGATGGCGGTGCCGAAAGCTTCGCGGAAGCTGACCTTGGGCTTGCCCATCACGGCTTCCACGCCAAGCTCCGAGCGCATCCGGTCGATGGTGATCTCAAGGTGCAGCTCGCCCATGCCCTTGAGCACGGTCTGGCCGGTTTCCTGGTCCACGGACAGCCGCAGCGACGGGTCGGCCTTGACCATCTTGTAGAGGGCGGTGGACATCTTCTCGATGTCGGCGCGGGTCTTGGGCTCGACCGAGACGCTGATCACGGGATCCGGGAAGCGCATGCGCTCCAGCAGCGACGGGTGCTGCATGTCGGAGAGCGAATCGCCCGTCTCCGTGTCTTTCATCGAGACGAACGCGCAGATGTCGCCGGCGCGGGCTTCGTCGATGTCCTTGGTCACGTTGGCCTGCACTTCGACGATGCGGCCGATGCGCTCCTTCTTGTCGCGTGTGACGTTCAGCAGGGTGTCGCCTTTCTTGATCACGCCCGAATAGACGCGCACGAAAGTGAGCGTGCCGAACTGGTCGTTGATCACCTTGAAGGCAAGCGCCCGTGCGGGG
>JANNWA010000008.1:0-5854 GCA_031408275.1 Pseudomonadota bacterium | reverse complement strand
GGCGCGGCGGTCACGCTCTTCCTTGACCTGCCGTGCCTGTTCATCTTTCTTGCGGTGATGTTCTTTTACTCGTGGCAGCTCTCGTTGATTGCGCTCGGGCTGGTATGTATCATCGCCATCATGTCTGTCCTGGTGACACCGATCTTCCGGCAACGGCTCAACGACCAGTTCATGCAGGGCGCAAAGAATCAGGCCTTCCTGACCGAGTATGTTGCGGGGATGAACACCGTCAAATCCCTGCAAATGGAGCCGCAGCTCAACGCCAAATATGGCGCCATGATCGCGCATTACCTGCAGCGTACCTTTCGCACCAAGACCCTCGCCAATAGCTACAACACCGCCGCGCAGACCCTGGAGCAGGTGCAGACCACAGCAATCCTGATCGTGGGGGCGCTGCTGGTGATGAACAACGATGGCTTCACCATCGGCATGCTGGTCGCCTTCCAGATGTTTGCCGGGCGCCTGTCGCAGCCGATGCTGCGGCTCTCCGGGCTGTGGCAGGAATTCCAGCAAGCGGGGATCGCGGTCAAGCGCCTGGGCGACGTCATGGACGCGCCGGCGGAGACCGGCGCCGTGCAGCCCTCACGAACGCCGGGAGCGGCCGGGCAGGTGAGGATCGACGATCTTGCTTTCCGGTACGGACCTGAGCGTCCCTGGCTGTTTCGCAACCTGTCGCTGGCCCTTGAACCCGGCCGGATCACGGTGTTGACGGGGGAGTCCGGCACCGGCAAGAGCACGCTGGCCAAGCTGCTGCTCGGTTATTTTCCGCCGCTCGAAGGCAGCATCCGCATTGACGGGCGCGATATAGGGCACCTGTGCGCGAACGAACTGCGGCAGTACTTCGGCGTAGTGCCGCAGGAGACGGTGCTGTTCAGCGGGTCGCTTTACGACAATCTGGTTGCGGCCAACCCGCACGCCGGTTTCGACGATGTCGTCGAGGCCTGCCGGATGGCGGAGATCCACGACACCATAGAGAAACTGCCGCAGGGATACAACACGCGGATCGGGGAGCATGGCGTCGGGCTGTCGGGTGGCCAGAAGCAGAGGATCGCGATTGCACGGGCACTCCTCAAGCGGCCGAGGATCCTGGTCTTCGACGAGGCGACCGCGAGCCTGGACCCGCCCGCAGCCGAGCGTTTTGCGCAGACTGTGAATCGCCTGCGCGATAACGTCGCCATGCTTTTCATCACCCATCAGGTCCCGCGGGGCTTGCATGTGGACGAAACGGTTTCGCTCGGCCGCGCTTAGCGCACGGATGGGGAAAAAAGGGGAGCTTGATCCATGAGCGCAATCCGGAATGCCCGGCCAGAAGATTTTGCACCCGCTCTACTGCGAATCCAGGCGACGCCGCCTGCGCCTTTGCCGGGCGCGGTTCTCGGGGTGCTGTTGGCTTTGCTGGCCGCCCTGTTCGCCTGGGCGGCGTTGGGACGGCTCGACATCGTCGCGGTTTCGGACGGCAAGCTGGTCCCGTCGAGCTACCTGAAAATAGTGCAGCCGTCCGAACAGGGCGTGGTGAAGGAGATCCTGGTCGCGGAGGGCGCGCGGGTCGAGGCGGGGCAGGTGCTGGTGCGGATGGACGCGGTCTTCGCGACCGCCGACGCCAGGACGCTTGCCGCGGAGTTCCATTCGAAGCGGATGTCGCTGCGGCGGATCGACGCCCAGCTTGCCGGCGCCGCGATGCGCCGGGAGGCGTCGGATCCGGAGGGTGTGTACGCACCGGCGCAAGCCCAGTACACGGCCAATGTGGCCGCCTGGCAGAACGCCGTGGCGCAGGAGCGGACGCTGCTCGGCAAGGCACGCCACGACTTCGCGAGCGCCAAAGAGGTTCACGACAAACTCCTTGGTGTTCTGCCCCATTACCGCGAGCAGGAAGCGGCATTCGACAAGCTCGCCCGGGTAGGCTACGCGGGAAAGCTGTTGGCCACCGACAAGGCCCGCGAGAGGATCGAAAAGGAGCAGGACCTGAGGTCGCAGGAATTCATCATCCAGTCGAATGCGGCTACGATCGAGCAATCCGAAAGGAAAATCCTGCAATTGACGGCCGACTACCGCAGGCAGCTCCAGGCGGAGCGCACCGACGTGGCGATCCAGATGGAGAAGGCCGGGCAGGAACTCGCCAAGGTGGAGCACCGGCGGAGCCTGCTCGAGCTGAAGGCGCCGCAAGCGGGCCTCGTCAAGGACCTCGCCACGCACACGCCGGGCACGGTCGTCTCGCCGGGCACCATCCTAATGACGCTCGTACCCCGAGGCGAGACGCTGCGCGCGGAGATTTGGGTTTCCAACCAGGACATCGGGTTCGTAAAGGCCGGCCAGCCGGTCAAGGTCAAGCTGGCCTCCTACCCGTTCCAGAAATACGGCATGCTGGATGGGCGCGTCGCGCAGGTGAGCGCAGACGCAACCGAGGCGCCGAGCGCCAACACGCGGTCAGACGCGTTGTTCGGGCGGGACCGGCCCATGGGTCCCCTGGCCTTCCGGGCGATTGTAGAGCTCGACACGCAGCGTCTGGAAACGGGCAGCGCACGCCATGCGCTCACGCCTGGAATGCAGGTCTCCGCGGAGATCAAACTCGGCGAGCGAACGCTGCTGGAGTATCTACTGTCGCCCGTGCAGAAAGTTGCGCACGAAGCGGCGCGGGAACGCTGACCCGGACTACCCGCACACCCCCACGTACCCGCACGCCGTGCAGTAGTCGCACCCGTCCTTGCGGATCATCGTGTGGTTGCCGCACTCCGGGCAGGCCATGCCTTTCATGACCGGCGTCGCGCCCTGCACGGGAGGCTCGTCCACGATGCCGGCCTGGGTGACCGGCAGGCCGTCCTCGCGCAGGATCCCGAGCATCGCGTAGCGGTGGATGATGAGCCGGGCGAGGTACGCCACCGTCGAAGGCCAGGTCTGCTGGCGCTTCTCGCCGGGGACGAAGGCGAGGAAATCGCCGAGCGGCTCGGGGTAGGCGATCAGCTTCCTCAGCTTCATGCCTATCCACGCGGGGTCGACTACGCGCATGTCGAGCGACAGGATCTTGCACAGGCCGTCAAGCGCCCTGGGATACTCGCCCGACAGCCACATGGAGTAGGGGCGGGTCACGCCGTCGGGCAAGGTAATTTCCTTGAGTCCCAGCACGAAGTCGTCGCCGGTGCCGGGGTTGAGCACGTCCACGGTCCAGGACATCGTGCCGTCGGTGCCGGTCTTGGGCTCCTTGAGGCTGAACATCGCGTCGAGCAGGGGCGTCGCGCTTGCCTCGCCAAGCGCGCCAAGCTGTTCCACGCGCCAGCGCACCACCTGCGCGAGGGCGGACACGACCGAGGGCATGCGCTTTCTTTCGCCGTTCGGCGGGAAAGCCATGTCGAAGGCGTCGTCGCCCGCGGCCTTGGCAAGGGACTCGAGCTTGAGTTTCAGCCATCCCGCATCGTTGGCGCGCATGTCCATCGACAGGGTTTTGGCCAGCGCGCCGATGCCGCGCGGCTGCTCTGCGCCGTTCACCCAGACTTCGAACGCGTGTGGCCGGGTGGAGTTCGTCCCGTCGGACTCCACATGGCCGACGAACACCGCGAACGTGCCGTGCGGATGCTCGATCATGTAGGTCCAGGCGGGGTTGCCGCCCGAGAGGTTCGGGCGCCCCGGCCAGGCCAGGCTGGAGAGCACCGGCGCGGGCACCGACTTGATTTCGATGCGGCGGTTGCGGTCGTCGAGCCGGAAGTCCTGGGGCTTTTCCTTTTCGGTCGGCTTGTCGACCGAGAGGATGGAGCCGAGCACGCTGTTGGGCCGGTAGGTGGCGAGGCCCTTGAGGCCGGACTTCCAGGCCTTGAAATACAGGTCCTGGAATTCGCCGTAGGGGTAGTCCTCCGGCACGTTCACGGTTTTCGATATGCTCGTGTCCACGAACGGGGCGACGGCCGCCACCATTTCCTCGTGGGCCGCAGCCGACAGTTCGAGCGCGGTGACGAACCACGGCGGCAGGTTGGCCGTGTCCCCGCCGAGCGCGCGGTAGCGGCGCCATGCGTGGTCTTCAACCGGGAACTCCTTGAGCGTGCCGTCGGGCATGCGTTTCTTGCGGGTATAGGTCCACGAGAACGGCGGCTCGATCCCGTTGGACGCGTTGTCCGCGAACGCGAGGCTGATCGTGCCGGTGGGGGCGATCGACAGCAGGTGCGAATTGCGGATCCCGTGCCGGCGGATGAGCGTCTTGATCTCGTCCGGCAGGCGCGCCGCGAAGCTCGAGCCCGAGAGGTACAGGTCGGCGTTGAAGAGCGGGAAGGCGCCTCGCTCGCGCGCGATTTCGACTGACGCGCGGTAAGCGTAGTCGCGCATGGCCTCCGCAATTTTCGCGGCCATGGCACGCGCCTCGGCTGTGTCGTAGCGCAGCCGCAGCATGATGAGCGCATCGCCGAGGCCCGTGAACCCGAGGCCTACGCGCCGCTTGGCCATGGCTTCCTGGTGCTGCTGCTCGAGCGGCCAGGCGGTGACCTCGAGGACGTTGTCGAGCATGCGGATCGAGATCTCGGTGACTTTGCCGAACGCGGCGAAATCGAAATACGCATTCTCGTCGAATGGGTTTTTCACGAAGCGCGTGAGGTCGATCGATCCGAGGCAGCAGCAGCCGTAGGGCGGCAGCGGCTGCTCGGCGCACGGGTTGGTGCTCTCGATCGTTTCGCAGTAGTTGAGGTTGTTGTCCCGGTTCATGCGGTCGAGGAAGAGGATCCCCGGCTCGGCATGGTCGTAGGTCGAGCGCATCACCTGGTCCCAAAGGTCGCGCGCGCGGACCTTGCGGTACACCCAGCCACCGTCATCGCGCTGGTAGGCGCCGGCCTGCATCTGCTCCTTGCCGGGCCGTGCCTTGTGCGCGAGTTCCACGTCGGTGTCGCGTTCGACCGCGAGCATGAAAGCGTCCGTGACGCCCACCGAGATGTTGAAGTTGGTCAGCTCGCCCTTGTCCTTGGCGTGGATGAATTCCTCGACGTCGGGGTGGTCGCAGCGCAGCACGCCCATTTGCGCGCCGCGCCGGGCGCCGGCGGATTCGACCGTCTCGCAGGAGCGGTCGAACACGCGCATATAGGACACCGGGCCGCTCGCGCGCGACTGGGTGCCTTTTACTTCCGAGCCTTTGGGGCGGATGGACGAGAAGTCGTACCCCACGCCGCCGCCGCGACGCATCGTTTCGGCGGCCTCCTGCAACGCGGTGTAGATGCCGGGGCGGCCATCGACGAGTTCGGAGATCGAATCGCCGACCGGCTGCACGAAGCAGTTGATCAGGGTCGCCTGCATCTGGATGCCGGCGGCGGAGTTGATGCGGCCGGCCGGGATGAACCCGTCTTCGAGGGCCTGGTGGAATTTTCGCTCCCACTGCTGGCGCCGGTCTTCGGGCTCGGCTTGGGCGAGGGCGCGTGCGACTCGTGCACGCACTTCGCCGATCGTTGATTCCTGGTCCTTGGCGTACTTCTCGACGAGGACGTCGCGGCAGACTTCCTGTTCCGCAGGGGCTGCAAGTTTGGTGTCGGCTGTAATTGTCATTTTGCTGTTATTTTATACAGTCAATAGATGGCGTGGGAGCGGGATTCTATGCGCATTTCCGCGTCCATTCTGCCTTTCTTTCAAAACGACCATAACCCTCTGAATCGTTTGGTGTATAAAGTAGTGAAGGCGGGGTGAGAATCAATCCGCCCAAGGTTCTGGGAAGCAGTCGGGGCCGCGCCGGACAGGACCTCCGTGCGGGAGCGGGGACTGCGGGAGAGGGCGGCGATCAACACGGCGCGCATGTTGCGGCGCACCGTGTCATCCGGCTCAGGCCGGGGCCGACTTCGGCGGTTCGGCGGAGGGCCCGCCGGCGGCCCTGGTCTCGAGTTCCTGGCGCGCCTTC
>JANNWA010000007.1:0-2161 GCA_031408275.1 Pseudomonadota bacterium | reverse complement strand
TGTCGGTCCTGGTCAGCGTCTTGAACAACTCGCCCGACAGGTGCTGCGTGGTGCCGCTGCCGGCCGAAGAGTAGTTGAGCTTGCCGGGCTCGGCGCGTGCAAGCGCGATGAGTTCGGCCACGCCCTTCACCGGCGTCGCCGAGTTCACCACCAGGATGTTCGGGCTGGACGAGAACACGGACACAGCCGCGAAATCCTTGAGGGCGTCGTAGCCGGGGCGCTTGTAGAGCGACATGTTGATCGCGACCGCGGCAGTGTTCATGAGCAGCGTATAGCCGTCGGGCGCCGCACGCGCGACGAATTCGTTGGCGATGTTGGTGCCGGCGCCGGGCTTGTTCTCGACGATCACCTGCTGGCCGAGCAATTCCGTGAGCTTGGAGGCGAGCAGGCGCGCATTGATGTCCACGCCACCGCCCGGCGTGAACCCGACCACCAGCTTGACCGGTTTGGCCGGGTAGCCCTGCGAGTGCGCCGCCGAGGGTAGAAGCGCGGCGGACGCGAGCACGACGGCGAGCGCGATTCTCATGTTCATGGTTGTCCTCCTCCGCGTGTAATGTACCCTATCGGAAAGGAGGGTGAACCATGGGGGCGGTCACATGCTGATGGATCGATACGGGCTGGCGATGTCCACGCAGTCACAGGCTGCGCGCGACGCGTATGTCGAGGGCGTCGACCTGTTCCTGTCGGCCAATTTCGGATCCGAGGCGGCGTTCGAACGGGCGATTGCGGCCGACGAAGGATTTGCGCTCGCGTACGCCGCGCTGGGGCGCACCCGCCAGCTGTACTCGAAACTGGAGGCCGGCAAGCACGCCGCCGCGCGGGCAAGGGAACTTGCGGCCGGGCTCGGGCGGCAGGAGCTCGGCAACGTGGAAATCCTCGCCACGCTCGTGGACGGGAAGGGGCCTGCGCCGCTGGCGTTCGCGCGCGAGCACCTCGCCGAGTTCCCGCGCGACGTCATGGTGCTCGCGCCGTGCGCCGGCGTATTCGGGCTCATCGGGTTTTCGGGCCGGCCCGGGCGCGAGCAGGAGCAGGTCGCCCAGCTCGACGCACTGGCCAACGTCTACGGCGACGACTGGTGGTTCCTGTCCTCGCACGCCTTTGCGCTCGACGAGGTCGGCCGGCTCGGGGAGGCGCGCCGCGCCATCGACCGCGCGCTGGAAATCCATCCGCGCAACGCCCATGGGGCGCATGTTTACGCCCATGTGCTGTACGAATCCGGCGAGGATGCGGCCGGGCTCGCCTACCTGGAGCAGTGGCTGCCAGGCCTCCCGCGCGAGTCGCAGCTGCACTGCCACCTCAGCTGGCACGTGGCCCTGTGGAATTTCGAGCTCGGCAATGTTGAGGCGGCGCGGCGCGTCTACGCAGAGGACGTGCGGCCGGGTGGTTCATGGGGGCCCCCGATCAACACGCTGTCTGATTCGGCTTCGCTGCTGTGGCGGATGCAGCTGGCCGGCCAGCCTGTCGACGCCGCGCTGTGGCGCGAGGTGCGCGATTACGCGTTGCGCGAGTTCCCCAAGGCCGGAATTACGTTCTCGGATGTCCACACGGCGGTCGCCTGCGCGGCGGCGGGCGACACTGCCGCGTTGCAGGCGCTCATCGGGCAGCTGCGGGAGCGGGAGGCGGCCGGGAAACTCGCCGCCGGCCCGGTGGTGCCGGCCCTGGCGGAGGCGTTCGGCGCGTATGTGCGCGGCGACTGGGCCGGCGTCATTGACCGCATCGAGCCGGTGCTCGGCGAGCACGAGCGCATCGGCGGCAGCCGCGCGCAGCGCGACCTGGTCGAATACACGCTCGCGAGCGCGCTCATGAAAGCCGGCCGTCAGCCGCAGGGGCCGCTCGCGCGGCGCGGCGGGCGCGGCGCGCAGTCTGTTTAGGCAACTCACCAAGGAAGCGAACCATGGATGTGCGTGCAGCAGTAGCCCTCAAGGCGGGGGCACCGTTGAGCATCGAGACCGTGCGGCTCGAAGGACCCCGGTTCGGCGAAGTGCTGGTCGAGATCAAGGCCACCGGCATCTGCCATACCGACGAATTCACTCGCTCGGGCGCGGACCCCGAAGGCTTGTTTCCGGCCATCCTCGGGCACGAGGGCGCGGGCATCGTTGTGGACGTCGGGCCCGGGGTGACGAGCCTGAAGAAGGGCGACCACGTGATCCCGCTCTACACG
>JANNWA010000006.1:0-1918 GCA_031408275.1 Pseudomonadota bacterium | reverse complement strand
CACGGCTTCCTTGAAGGTGCGCTTCTCCAGGACTTCGCGCGCGGCTTCGGGCGACAGGCCGACTGCCTTGGCGATCCCCACCAGCGACTCGACATCACCAATATTGACCCCGTCCACGAAGTACGCGCGGAACAGCGCGTCGTGGATGGCATCGCCTCCCGGCTGCGTGTCCGCCCATGCGCCGAGCTCCTGCGCGAGGCGGCTGTTGAAGGTCATCGAGCGGTTGCCGTACGGCAGCCCTTCGGCTTCCATGCGCGCGCGCATCTGGGCCTGCATTTTGGGGATGTCGTAGCCGCGTCCTGCAAACAGGTCAGCCAGGCTGCGCCCTTCCATCGGCGTGTCGGGATGGAGCGGGAAATGTATCCACTTGATCCGGACGCCGTGTTCTTTCCTGAGCCGTTCAATACGCACGGTACTGAGATAACACCAGGGTCAAACGTAGTCGGAGAAGACTTCCACTGTCAGGGCTTCGGCCATGTGCGCTTCCAAGGTTGGGGTAAAGAGCGGTGAATGCTAGCAGGAATCCGCGCGCTCGCTTGTCGCCTCAGTCGAGGCGGATGCCGAGGTCGCGGATCAGCGTTCCCCAGCGCTTGAGGTCCTTGTCCGTCTGCGCCGCCACGTCCCCGGAGGAGGTGTCCTGCGGGGGTTCCATCGCGAGCGCCTCCAGCTTGGCGATCACCGCAGGGTCGCGCACGGCCTTGGCAGCTTCCGCGTTGAGCCGCTGCACGATCGCGGCCGGCGTCGCCTTCGGCGCCGCGATCGCGAACCAGGTGGCGGACTCGTAGCCCGGGTAGCCGGACTCGGCCACCGTGGGCACGTCCGGCAGGATGGGGGAGCGCTTTGCGCCCGAAGTGGCGATCGCGCGCAGCTTGCCCGACTGGATATGCGGCTTCGAGGTGATGATCACGTCGAACATGAAATCGATGTTGCCGCCCAGCAGGCTGATCAGCGCCGGCGCGCTGCCGCTGAAAGGCACGTGCGTGGCCTTGCTGCCGGTAGTGCGCAGGAAAAGTTCCGCGGCGAGGTGCAGCACGTTGCCGTTGCCGGCCGAGCCGAAATTGAGCTTGCCGGGATTCTCCTTCATTGCCGCGACCAGTTCCGGCACGGTCTTCGCGGGCAATGCCGGCTTTGCGACCAGCACGAGCTGGGAGCGGGCCACCATGATGACGCCCGCGAGGTCCTTGGGGTCGTACTGGAGCTTCGTGTACATCAGCGGGTTGAACACGAAAGGCGTGATCCCGCCGAACAGGACCGTGTAGCCATCGGGCGCCGCCTTGGTCACTTCGGTGGTGCCGATCTGGGTATTCGCGCCGCCCCGGTTCTCCACGACAACCGCCTGCCCGAGGCTGTGTGTCATGTGCTCGGCGATGATGCGGCCGAGCTGGTCGGTCGGCCCGCCCGCCGGGTAGGGGACGACCATGCGCACCGGCTTGGCGGGATAGGCCTGCGCAAGCGCGCCGAACGAGACCGCAAGACCGATCAGCGCGGTGGCAATGCGCATGGGAGTCTTCATCAGGAGCGCGCCGCCAGCCCGCCGTCGATCGTGATGTAGATGCCCGTGGTGTACGAGGAGCGGTCCGAGGCCGTGAATGCCACGGTCCACGCGATCTCCTCGGAGGTGGCCGGCCGGTTGAACGCCATGCCCGCGAACAGTTCCTCATACCGGTTGGCATCCCCGAGTTTTGTCGCAGCCATCTGCTTGTAGAGGCTCAGCAACCGGTCGGTGGCCACTGGGCCCGGGCTCACGCCCACGACGCGGATGCCGTCCGCATGCGAGGCGCCGCCGAGCGCGCGCGTGAAGGCCATGAGGCCCGCGTTGGCAGTGGAGCCCGCGATGTACGCTGCGTTGAGTTTCTCTCCGGCGTTGCCGAGCACGTTGATGATCGCGCCGCGCTTCTTCTCCTTCATCTGTGCGTAC
>JANNWA010000005.1:0-7529 GCA_031408275.1 Pseudomonadota bacterium | reverse complement strand
CCGACTTCGCGCGCTTGCCGGCGCGGTCGGCCAGGCGATTCACCATCCGCGGCTGGCGGCCCGGCCGGCGAGCCCCGTAAAGATCCTGGTGCTCCATGAACTGCTGCTCGGCGATACGCTCATGCTGGCCCCGCTGCTGGCGGCTCTGCGCCATCGCTATCCTGGGGCGGAAATCCTTGTTACAGCGAGGCCAGGTTACGCAGGACTATTCTCCGGCCGGCCGTACGGCGCACGTGCTCTCCCGTTTTCGGAGCGTGAGCCGAATGCGCTTGAGCGACTGTCGGCTGCGCGTGGGTGCGATATCGCGATCCTGCCGGGCGAGAACCGCCTCGCAATCACGGCGCGTGCGCTCGGTGCGAAATGGGTCGTCGCCTTTGCCGGTGGCAAGCAAGATTGGAACAGCCGAGCGACCGACGAGCGCGTGGCTTTCCCGGCCGTGCCCATGGCGCTCGCGGAGATATTCGCGTTGCTTGCCAGGCCAGGCGAAGACCCGGCGGAATTGCGCTATACCGCTGGAGGGTGGCCCGCTCCGGGGTTTGAGCCCTTCGACGCACCGGCCGAACCTTACGCGATGCTGCATGTGGGCGCCGGTTCGCCACTGCGGCTTTGGGATCCGCGGAAGTGGCGGGAGGTGGCCGACGCGATCAGCGCGCGCGGTCTGGGTGTGGTGTGGACCGCCGGCGGGGACGAGGCCGGCCTCTTGCGCGACATCGACCCGGACGCCCGTTACGCGTCCTTTGCCGGCCGGCTGGATCTCGCGCAGCTGTGGCATTTGCTTGCGCGGGCGCGACTTGCAGTGACCCTGGACACCGGCATCGCCCACATGGCGAAGCTGACGCGCACCCCGGTCGCCGCGTTGTTCGGGCCGGGATCCTCTGTGCTGTTCGGCAAAGGCCGCTTCTGGCGGGACAACGAGTTCTTCGAAGTAACCGCGCCCGGATTCCAGTGCCGGGACCAAAGGCACCTGTTCAAGCGTGAAATCGATTGGGTCAGGCGCTGCAACCGGACGAACGCCGACTGCCCGCGTGCGCGATGCATGGAAGCGATCTCGCCCGCGCAGGTCCTCGCCCCGCTCCAAGTAGAATAGCTGCCATGATTCTTGTCACGGGAGGCGCCGGGTTCATCGGCGCCAACTTCATTCTCGATTTCCCGGCTGCGGCGGGCGAGCCAATCGTCAATCTGGACAAGCTTACTTACGCTGGCAATCCGCACAACCTCGATGCGCTGCAGGGCGATTCGCGATACAGGCTCGTGCGGGGGGATATCAACGACCGCGCCTTGCTGGGGCAGTTGCTGGCCGGCCATCGGCCGCGCGCGATCGTGCACTTCGCCGCCGAGAGTCACGTCGACCGTTCCATCCACGGTCCTGGCGAATTCGTCCAGACGAACATGGTCGGCACCTTCAACTTGCTGGAGGAGACCCGCGCCTGGTGGTCTGCGCTCCCTGCTGGGGAGAAGGAAGCATTCCGGTTCCTGCACGTGTCGACCGACGAAGTCTACGGCTCGCTGGGGCCGGACGATCCGGCGTTCAGCGAAATCACGCCCTATGCGCCGAACAGCCCGTACAGCGCGTCGAAGGCGGGATCCGACCACCTCGTGCGGGCCTACCACCACACCTACGGCCTGCCGACGCTGACCACCAACTGTTCGAACAACTACGGGCCGTTCCAGTTCCCCGAAAAGCTGATTCCGCTGATGATCCACAACGCGCTGTCCGGCAAGCCCCTGCCGGTCTACGGCGACGGCCGCAACGTGCGCGACTGGCTCTATGTCGGCGACCACTGCGCCGCAATCCGGGAAGTGCTTGCGCGTGGCCGCGTCGGCGAGACCTACAACATCGGCGGGGGCGCCGAGATGAAGAACATCGATGTGGTGAACACGCTGTGTGCCCTGCTGGATGCGGCCAGGCCCCGGGCGGAAGGAGAGTATGCCTCGCTCATCACCTATGTGACCGACCGCCCGGGACACGACCGCAGATACGCCATCGATTCTTCCAAAATCCGCACCGAACTCGGCTGGGTGCCGCGCGAAAGTTTCAAGTCGGGCCTCGCGAAGACCGTGCGGTGGTATCTCGATCATGCTGACTGGGTGGAGGACGTGGTGAGCGGCGCGTACCGCGCCTGGGTGGAGCGCAACTACGCGGCACGGGGCGCGGAACGCCCGGGAGGAGTGAATTGAAGGGCATCATTCTCGCCGGCGGATCCGGCACACGGCTGTATCCGGTGACGCAGGTGGTGTCAAAGCAGCTGCTGCCGATCTATGACAAGCCGATGATCTATTACCCGCTGTCCACGCTGATGATGGCCGGGATTCGCGACATCCTGGTGATCTCTACGCCGCAGGACCTGCCGCGTTTCGAGCAACTGCTGGGCGACGGTTCGCAGTGGGGAATCCGCCTGAGCTACGCCGTCCAGCCCGCCCCCGAAGGGCTGGCGCAGGCGTTCATCATCGGCCGCGACTTCATCGGCGGGGATCCGGTTGCGCTCGTGCTGGGCGACAACATCTTTTATGGCCATGAGTTGACTGCGCTGCTCAAGCGTGCGATTGCGCGCGCGAGCGGCGCCTCGGTGTTCGCCTACCTGGTGAAGGATCCCGAGCGCTACGGGGTGGTCGAATTCGACGCCGGTGGCCGCGCCATCAGCATCGAGGAAAAGCCGCAGCACCCCAAATCGCGCTACGCAGTGGTCGGCCTGTACTTCTATGACGCGCGGGTGGTGGATTTCGCCGCGCGCCTCAAGCCCTCCGCGAGAGGCGAGCTCGAGATCACCGACCTCAATCGCGCCTACCTTGAGCGGGGCGAGCTCGAGGTCATCCCCATGGGCCGAGGCCTGGCCTGGCTCGATACTGGCACGCACGAGTCATTGCTCGAGGCCTCGCAGTTCATCGAGACCATCGAGCGCAGGCAAGGCCTGAAAATCGCATGCCCCGAGGAAATTGCCTTCCGCAGCGGCTACATCAGCGCGGCGGAACTCGAGGCCCTGGCCAAGCCGCTCGCGAAAAGCGGCTACGGCGAGTACCTGCTGCGGGTGCTTTCCGAGAAGGTCTTCGAATGAAAGTAGTGCCCGCCCGCATCCCGGAAGTCCTGCTTCTTGAAGCCAAGGTGTTCGGCGACGACCGGGGATTCTTCCTCGAGCGGTACAACAAGCGAACGTTTGCCGCCGATACCGGCCTCGACATCGATTTCGTCCAGGACAACCATTCGAGGTCGATGCAGAATGTGCTGCGGGGGTTGCACTACCAGGTCCGGCAGCCGCAGGGGAAGCTGGTTTGGGTGGTCTCCGGGGAAATCTATGACGTGGCGGTGGATATGCGCAGGCGATCGCCGACATTCGGGCAATGGGCCGGATTTGCGTTGTCGGCCGAGGACCGGCAGATGGCATGGATACCACCCGGATTCGCGCACGGGTTCCTGGTCGTGTCCGAGGCAGCGGAAGTGCTGTACAAGACCACCGATTATTACGCGCCGGAGCATGAGCGGACGCTGCTCTGGAACGACCCGGTTCTCGGCATCGCCTGGCCGCTCGGGGAGGGCGCCGCCCCGCTGCTCGCGCAGAAGGATCGCGACGGCCTGCCGCTTCAATCCTGCGAACTCTTCGACTGAAACCCATTTCGCTCTTGCGAGCGTCGATGTCACTCCGTAGAGCATCGCGGCCGACAGCGTCGTCAAGGCCTGAGCGGGCTCCGGCGTCCGGGGCGAAGGCCCAGCGCGATGCCGGGCCGCGAAGCGAGAAATCGTAACGCGCTTCGCAGGTGCCATGCGGCATAGCGGAGGTTGCGCCGGCTTTCGCGGCGTGCGGCGTGGATTACCGAGGCGCCCGTGCAGACCACCACCTCAAGGCCGCGATCACGAATCCGGGCGCACAGGTCCACGTCCTCGTAGTAGAGGAAATATCGCTCGTCGAATCCGCCCAGCGAGCGCATCGTTGCGCAGCGAATCAGCATGAACATGCCCGCGACCCAGTCCGGGCGATACATGGCCTCGCCCACTGGCGAAGGCACGCGTGGCTGGTGTCCAAAGGCCTTGGCGACCAGGGTGAACAGGCTGGGAAATTGCCGCGCATGGTCCTCGGGCACGAGATTTGGGTCGGTGACCACGGGCGCCACGACCCCGAATCGCGCATCCGACGCAGCTGCGAGCAGGGCCGGAAATGGGTCGGCCGTGAGCCTGATATCCGGGTTCAGCACGCAGAACCAGCCGTCATCTGCGCGGCCGAGCGCGGCATTGTGATTCGCGCCGAATCCCTTGCGATGCTCGTTCCGGATGACCTCGATCGGGAAAGGGTAGTCGGCGACCGGAAAGTCCGGCCCTTCAGGGAAGTTTTCCGTCAACACCAGGCGAAACCGCGTCCGGACATGGCGCTGGAGATCGTCGAGGAGCAGGAGTACGAGCTCGCGCTGCCCGTGGCTGATCACTGACAGGACAAGGGAAGCGTCGCCTGACATCCGGTGGGCCGGCCTAGCGCTGGTACCGGTCTTCGAACCGCACGATGTCGTCCTCGCTGATCCGGTCGCCCGATTGGACTTCGATCAGGTGCAGCGGTTCGTCGGCGGAAGGGTTTTCCAGCCTGTGGGTCGCGCCGAGCGGGATATACACGGACTGGTTGCGTTCTACCAGCGAGACTGTCTCCCCACGGGTGACGCGGGCGGTGCCGCTAACCACTACCCAGTGCTCGGCACGATGATGATGCATCTGCAACGACAGCGCCGCGCCGGGATTCACCATGATCCGTTTCACTAGGAAGCCGGGCCCGGAGTCGAGGTTTTCGAAATATCCCCAGGGGCGGTAGACGCGGGTGTGGCTAAGGTGTTCGGTACGGTCCGTACCGCGCATGCCTTCGACGATTTCGCGCACCTCCTGGCTGCGCGAACGGTCCGCCACCAGCAGAGCATCTGCGGTTTCCACAATCACCAGGTTATTCACCCCGAGTGTCGCCACGAGCCGATGATTGCTGAATACCAACGAATCGCGCGTGTCCTGCAGCCGGACGTCCCCTCGCACTGCATTGCCGCCAGCGTCCTTGGCGGAAAGCTCCCACATCGCCATCCAGGATCCAACATCACTCCATGCGAATTCCGCCGGGATCACTGCGGCCCGTTCGGTGCGCTCCATGACGGCGCGGTCGAGTGCCTCGGACGGGCAGGCGAGGAAGGCTTCTCGTCCCAGGCGCAGGAACCCTAGGTCACGCGACGATTCGGCGATAGACCTGCGCGCAGCGGCCAGGATGTCGGGCCGGAATTTCTGCATTTCCTCGATCAGGCGGCTCGACCGGAAGGCGAACATTCCGCTGTTCCAGTAAGCGTGCCCGGTGTCGATGAGCGCCTGGGCGCGTTCGACGGGCGGCTTCTCAACGAACCGCTCGATGTGATACGCGCCTGAGGCCCCGGCTATGGGTTCGCCACGCTCGATGTACCCGAATCCGGTTTCAGGATGCGTCGGACGGATCCCGAAGGTGACGAGATAGCCAGCGTTGGCTAACGCCGCGGCGCGGGTAACGGCTTCGCCGAAAGCTTTGAGATCGCTGATGGCGTGATCGGAGGAGAGGACGAGCAGGACTGGATCCTCGGATTCGGCCACGACTGCCGCGGCTGCGACCGCGGCTGCGGTATTGCGGCCCTCTGGCTCGAGCACCTGCAGGGCGACGGCGTGGACAGCCGCGAGCTGGCCGGCGACCAGAAAGCGATGCTCCTCATTGCAGACTACAATCGCATCCGACCCACCGGAGACCGCATTGGCGCGCAGCATCGTGTCCTGCAACAGACTGTGGTTCCCGGATACGAGGGGCAGGAACTGCTTCGGATACAGCTTGCGCGACATCGGCCAGAGGCGCGTGCCGCTGCCGCCGCAAAGGATGACGGGCTTGATGTGAGGGGATGCACTGGTCATGGGCGGGTCTCGCGCAGCCGCGCCACGCAAATGGCGTCGAAGCGCTTGAAGTGCGCGAGTGTAGCGCGCCGCGATGCGGGGAACAAACCTGCGCCGGGGTTGCGGTGACGCGGCGCATCTTGGTCACCGGCGCTAGCGGATTTGTCGCGCGCGCGCTGCTTTCTGGCGGGTGTACGGACTGCGAGTATGTGGCCGCCTCGCGCCGTTCGTTGAACATCGAAGGGATCGCGTGGCGACGCAGCCCGACACTTTCGGGCACGGCAGACTGGAGGGCCGCACTGGAAGGAGTCGACGTGGTGGTCCATCTCGCCAGCCGGGTGCACCTGCCTGCGGGTGGGGATGCCTCGGCGTACTTGGCGGAGAACTGCGATGGCACCCTCAAGCTCGCACGCGACGCGGGCGCTGCCGGGGTGAAACGGTTTGTGTTTCTCAGCAGCGCAAAGGTGCTTGGCGATGAGTCGGGCGGCACGCCGCTCGCCGAGGACGCACCCGCCTGCCCGGGCGATCCGTACGCCGCGTCGAAACTCGCGGCGGAGCAGGCGCTCGCCGGGCTCGGCGGCGAGATGGGCGTGACCGTATTGAGGCCCCCACTCGTGTACGGCCCGGGCGTGAAGGCCAATTTCCTCGCATTGTTTTCCGCGGTCGCGCGAGGCGTGCCGCTGCCCCTGGCGGGAATTCGAAATCGACGCAGCCTGGTGTGCGTTGACAACCTCGCTGCGGCGATCAATGCGTGTATCGAATCGCCGGTGGCGGCGGGACGGACCTACAACGTCACGGACGGATCACCGGTGTCCACACCGCAGCTGGTGCGTGCAATTGCGGCCGTCCTAGGCAAACCGCCACGGTTGTTTGCAGTCCCGCCGGGCGTGCTCGAGGCATGCGGGGCGCTCCTGGGGCGTGCGGAGATGGTCAAGCGCCTGACGCGGTCGCTGGAACTGGATGACCGGGCAATCCGTGCCGAACTGTCGTGGCGACCTGTCTGTACGTTCGAGGCCGGCATCGCGCAGACGGCACGGTGGTACCAAAGCCGGGCAAAGCCGCCCGGCTAGGCGCGCAAGAGTGCGGAGGCAGCGTCGGCGGCTTCTTCGACACGGACGTCCTCCACCCTTCCGGTCGGCGCCTGCAGAACGATGTGCCGCACGCCCCAGGGCCGCCAGCGCTCTACGGGGGAATCGCCAAAGAAGCACGCGATGGGTTTCCCGAGCGCGGCGGCGATGTGCATGGCCCCGCCGTCGCTGCAGACCACCGCGTCGCACTGGGACAGGCCGGCGATCAGGTCCTCAAGCGCGCTTGAAGGGCAGGCAAGCAACGCCGCCTTGTCGCCGACCAGGTGCATTACCGTTTGCGCTTTTCCGTCGTCGCCCGGATGTTGCGGATGATTCTCCGCACCCGGTGACCAAAAGAGCAGCACCGCCGCGCCGTGCTTTTCGTGCAGGGTGCTGACGAGCTGAGCAAAGTGCTCGGCCGGCCAGCGCTGTGTGGCACGACGCGCGCTGATGTGCACGCCGATCAACGGGCGCTTGAGCCCGGCTTGGTTGATGGCGCTACGGACCCGGGCCACAGGCGCAGTGCGAGGGATGACACACAACGGCGGAATCGGGCCCTTGTATCCGAGCGAACGAACTGCGGAAAACGCGCGCTCGAC
>JANNWA010000004.1:0-26183 GCA_031408275.1 Pseudomonadota bacterium | reverse complement strand
CATGATGTGCGAGCTGCCCTCCAACGCAATCCTCGCCGAGGAGTTCCTGCAGTATTTCGACGGGTTCTCCATTGGTTCCAACGACCTCACCCAGCTGACACTGGGGCTGGACCGGGATTCCGGTCTCGTGGCCGGTTCATTCGACGAGCGCGACCCCGCAGTGCTGGCGATGCTGCGTCTGGCGATCCGGGCGTGCATCAAGCAGGGCAAGTATGTGGGCATCTGCGGCCAGGGCCCATCGGATCACCCGGATTTCGCGCGCTGGCTCATGGACGAAGGCATAGGCAGCCTGTCGCTGAACCCGGATACGGTGGTGTCGACCTGGATGTCGCTTGCCGAGCGTGCGCCGGTCCCGGACGGGGCGGCGCGCCGGGTGGCGGGCTGATTGCGCCCCTTTCAGTCTCATCAACGGGCGCGGAGGATCCTTTGCTTGTCCCTCTGCCACTGCTTGTCGCGTTCGGTGGCGCGCTTGTCGTGATGCTGCTTGCCCTTGGCGAGACCGATCTCGAGCTTGATGCGCCCGGCCTTGTAGTGCAGGTCGAGCGGGATCAGCGTGTACCCGCGCTGCTCGACCTTGCCGACCAGCTTGTTGATCTCCTCCGCGTGCATCAGGAGCTTGCGGGTACGGGTCGGGTTCGGGTTGACATGGGTGGACGCGGTAGGCAGCGCGCTGATGTGCGCGCCCAGCAGCCAGAGCGCGTCGTTCCTCACCACGACATAGGCTTCGGTGATTTGCGCGCGCCCAGCGCGGATGGCTTTCACCTCCCAGCCCTCCAGCACGAGTCCCGCCTCGAAGCGCTCCTCGACGAAGTAATCGTGAAACGCCTTCCGGTTCTGGACTATGGACATGGGGGGAAGCGCTTGACGGTTGCCTGCGCGGCGGGGATTGTAGCAGCATGAATACGATCGCCCGTTCCGCCCTGGTCGGATACAGCGCAGAGGCCATGTACGAGCTGGTTGAGGACATTGAAGCGTATCCCCAGTTCCTTCCGTGGTGCCGCTCGAGCCGGGTGATTGAACGCAAAGGGGACACGACACTGGCTGAAATGTCCGTCGGGCTGAAGGGGATCAACCAGACGTTTTCGACCCGCAACGTGAACCGGCCCGGCGCCTCGATCGAACTCGAACTGGTCTCCGGCCCGTTCAAAGCGTTCCGGGCGACCTGGCACTTTTACGCGCTCGGCCCGCAGGCGGCGAAGATCGAGTATTCAATGGCGTACGAGATCTCGAGCGGTGTCCTCGGCCGGGCGCTGGAACCGCTCTTCGACCACATCGCAAACACGATGGTGGATGCATTCATTCGCCGCGCGGAGGCAGTGTATGGCGCGGATCAGCGTTGAGGTCGTCTACGCAACGACGGTGCAGCAGGACCTCGTCCGAGTCGAATTGAACGACGGCACATGCGCAGTCGATGCGCTGCGCGCAAGCGGCCTTGTGCAACGGCATCCCGAGATCGAGTCCGACGAGATCTTGCTGGGGATCTTCGGCGCCCGGGTGAAGCCCGGGACTGCGCTTCGGGACGGCGATCGCGTTGAAGTCTATCGACACCTGCTGGTGGATCCGAAAGCCGTCCGCCGCGCGAAAGTCTCCTCGAGGCGTCGCGCGCATCGCGGCTGAGTGCCGCCCTATTTGCAGGTTTCGGCGACAGCCTTGCGCATCTGCGCTTCCCGGGCAGCCCTCTCGGACTCTTCGATAGAGACGGTTTCACCCTTCGGGTCGACCTTTGACAGGCGACCGCCCCGCTCGAAGGCGCGCAAGGACTCCTGCGCGTCCGCGCAGGATTGCTTGAGCCGTTGCACCTCGGCCTGTTCCTTTTCGGATTTTTCCCGCCCTTCCTTGGCTTTCAACTGACGTTCGCGGTAGGCCTGCTCCTGCTCGGCGGGGGTAAGCGGACCCTTTTTCGCATCCTTGCTCGCGGCCCCATCCTTGCCTGCCGCAGCCGCAGCCCCGGCCGCAGGGGGCGGTGCGCCAGCCGCAGGCGGTTTGAGGGGCGTGCTCTTGACGCCGGGCGGGGGGGTGTCGCCGTAGCGGACCTTTCCGTCCTTGTCCACCCATCGGTAAGCCTGCGCGTGCGCAAGTCCGCAGGCGAGCGCAAGTGCCGCCGCCAGAACCGCAACGAATTTTTGCATCAGCCGTTCTCCTGTTCCATGCCCTGAAACAACGCGCCCAAGGGAAATCCGTGCACATACGCGTATAATATGCATTTGCGAGAAAGGCAGCCTCCATGCGCGTGATCCAACGGGCGCTCACTTTCGATGACGTACTGCTTCTGCCCGCCCATTCGCGCGTACTGCCGCGCGACGTCTCCCTCAAGACCCGCCTGACCCGCAAGCTCGGGTTGAACATCCCGCTGATTTCCGCGGCGATGGATACCGTCACCGAAGCGCGTTTGGCCATCGCCATCGCCCAGGAAGGCGGCATCGGCATCATCCACAAGAACCTCAGCCCCGAGACACAGGCCGCGGAAGCCGCCAGGGTCAAGCGTTTCGAATCGGGCGTCGTGCGCGACCCGGTCACGGTTTCGCCCGACATCACCGTCCGCGAACTCCTCGCCCTGACGCAGAAGTACAAGGTGTCCGGCTTCCCGGTGGTGGAAAAAGGCAAAGTCGTCGGCATGGTCACCAACCGCGACTTCCGCTTCGAGACCAACCTGGACGCGCCGGTCCGCTCGATCATGACCCCCAAGGATCGCCTCGTGTACGTGAATGAAGGCGCGAGCCCCGAAGAGGCCCGCGCGCTGCTGCACAAGCACCGCCTGGAGCGCGTGCTGGTGGTCAACGAAGCGTTCCGGCTGCGCGGCCTCATCACCGTCAAGGACATCCTCAAGTCGACCGAACACCCGAACGCGTGCAAGGACGAGCAGGGCAAGCTCCGCGTGGGTGCCGCCGTCGGCGTGGGCGAGGGCACCGAAGAACGCGTCGACCTGCTGGTGGATGCCGGCGTGGACGTGATTGTCGTCGACACCGCGCACGGTCATGCGCAAGGCGTGCTGGACCGCGTGCAGTGGATCAAGAAACGCCATCCCAAGATGCAGGTGATCGGCGGGAACGTGGCTACCACCTCCGGCGCCAAGGCGCTGGTGGACGTAGGCGCGGACGGTGTAAAGGTGGGCATCGGCCCGGGCTCGATCTGCACGACCCGCGTGGTTGCGGGGGTCGGCGTGCCGCAGATCACCGCCATCGACAACGTGCGGCAGGCACTCGAAGACGCAGGTGTGCCGTTCATCGCGGACGGCGGCGTGCGCTATTCCGGCGACGTGGCCAAGGCAATTGCGGCCGGCGCCAACGCGGTGATGATGGGCAGCGTATTCGCCGGGACCGAAGAGGCGCCCGGGGAAACCATCCTGTACCAGGGCCGCTCGTACAAGTCCTATCGCGGCATGGGGTCGCTCGGCGCGATGCAGGACGGCGCGGCGGACCGGTACTTCCAGGACCCCACCAACAACGTCGACAAGCTCGTGCCCGAAGGCATCGAGGGCCGCGTACCGTACAAGGGCAGCGTGCTCAGCATCATCTACCAGCTGGTTGGCGGATTGCGCGCGAGCATGGGCTATTGCGGCTGCGCGGGGATCGACGAGATGCGCACGAAGTCAGAGTTCGTGGAAATCACCTCGGCCGGCATGCGCGAATCCCACGTCCACGACGTCCAGATCGTCAAAGAGGCGCCGAACTATCGTGTGGAGTAGGTAGTTCGTGCACGACAAGATCCTCATCCTGGATTTCGGCTCGCAGGTCACGCAGCTCATCGCGCGGCGCGTGCGCGAGGCCAGGGTCTACTGCGAGATCCACCCCTGCGACGTATCGGACGAGTTCGTCCGCGCCTACGGGGCCAAGGGCGTCATCCTTTCCGGGAGCCATGCGAGCACGTACGAGGCGCACGACCTGCGCGCGCCCAAGGCCGTGTACGAGCTGGGCGTGCCGGTGCTCGGGATCTGCTATGGCATGTTCACCATGGCGGTCCAGCTCGAGGGCCAGGTCGAGCCCAGCGACAAGCGCGAGTTCGGCTATGCCGAAGTCCGTGCGCGCGGCCATACTCGCCTCTTCGAGGGCATCCAGGACTTCGCCACGCCGGAAGGGCACGGCATGCTCAAGGTCTGGATGAGCCACGGCGACAAGGTCACCTCGATGCCCCCAGGCTTCAAGCTCATGGCCTCGACCGACTCCTGCCCTATCGCCGGCATGGCGGACGAAGCCCGCAAGTTCTACGCGGTCCAGTTCCACCCCGAGGTCACGCACACCAGGCAGGGCAAGGCGATCCTCAACCGCTTCGTGCACGACATCTGCGGTTGTGGCACCGACTGGAACATGCCGGACTACGTCACGGAAGCCGTTGCCAAGATCCGCGCTCAGGTCGGGGCCGAGGAGGTGATCCTCGGGCTCTCGGGCGGGGTGGATTCCTCCGTGGCGGCCGCCCTGATCCACAAGGCCATCGGCAAGCAACTCACTTGCGTGTTCGTGGACCACGGCCTGCTGCGCCTGAACGAGGCGGAGCAGGTGATGGACACCTTCGCCAAGCATCTGGGCGTCAAGGTCATCCACGTCGACGCGAGCGCCGAGTTCATGGGCAAGCTCGCGGGCGTCTCCGACCCGGAAGCCAAGCGCAAGGTCATCGGCAAGGAGTTCGTTGAAGTCTTCCAGCGTGAATCCGCGAAGATCAAGAACGCCAGGTGGCTGGCACAGGGCACGATCTATCCAGACGTGATCGAGTCGGCCGGCACCAAGACGGGCAAGGCCACGACCATCAAGTCGCACCACAACGTCGGCGGCCTGCCGGATACCCTGCACCTCAAGTTGCTGGAGCCGCTGCGCGAGCTCTTCAAGGACGAGGTGCGCGAACTGGGCGTGGCGCTCGGCCTGCCGCGCGAGATGGTATACCGCCACCCCTTTCCCGGACCTGGGCTGGGCGTGCGCATCCTGGGCGAGGTCAAAATGGAATACGCTGACCTGCTGCGCCGGGCCGACGCGATATTCATCGAAGAGCTGTGGAAGACCAAGGACGCCGATGGCGTGTCCTGGTACGACAAGACCGCTCAGGCCTTTGCCGTGTTCCTGCCGGTGAAGTCAGTGGGGGTCATGGGCGACGGGCGCACCTACGAGTACGTGGTCGCCTTGCGCGCCGTGCAGACCAGCGATTTCATGACCGCGGACTGGGCGCCGCTGCCGCACGAATTGCTCGCGCGGGTCTCGAACCGGATCATCAACGAGGTGCGCGGCATCAACCGCGTGGCCTACGACATCTCCTCGAAGCCGCCCGCCACGATCGAGTGGGAGTAGGGGGCGCGGACTATCGCCAACTATCGGGTGCTATCGGAATCCACACCGAATCGCGCTAAATTGCGTTGGTTTTCGCCTGAATTTCCTGGCATCGGTCCAGCAATGCTTCGAAAGGCTCGGCGTCATCGAAGAACAAACCGTCATCGACCATCTGTTGGTAGTCGGCAGCTAATTTTTCCAGCGCGTCGTCATCAGGTACGAGTTGCAGCCCACCCGCGACAGCGGTGTGGTAATCGATGACAATGCCATGCATGTTCTTTTCGGCAAAGAACACGCTCTTGTGATCAGCAACTGCTTTGGCAAGCGCTTTGTCCGCGATCGCCGCCTCTGCGAAGCCGGCAGCATCAAGGCGAGTCAAATCATGCCAGTGACGAGCGAAACGGTCACCGCCACGGAATGCACCTTGAGCACAAAACACGTGAATCGCGGTGGCTTTCTCCCAGAATGTCCGCTCCGGACGCATGACATCAGGCGTAGCGGTGGGAAACGTCACGGCATCGAGGAATTCAGCGGCATCACAGCGAATGACGCGCGACTCGCTGGGCTCGCCGGTGGAGCGGGCGCCGAATTCCAACATGACGGCGGGCGAAACATAGCCCGTACCAGTGACCAGCGGTGCGTAGTCGATAGACACTTTGTCGCCCTCAGCACGCACTGTCGCCGGTAAACCATTCTGATCGAAGGCTTGCTTGATCCGTGGCACGATCTCAGTGGCAACCCAGTCCGACAGCCGTGTACGAATCTCCTTGCTCCACTTCTTTTCCTGGCTCTTGGTGGCCGGCAGAGGCGCATCGGAATCGCCAACCAGATCGCCTGCGATGGCGCGAATGTCGTAGGTCAGATCCACGTCCTCGGAAAAGCGCCGGATGACTCCGTAGGCTTTCGACAAGGATGAGCCGCCCTTGAATACGAGATGCTCCGCATAGGGGCCGGAAAAGAGCTGGTGCAGAGCCCAGACGACCCATATGTCCTTTTCCAGCAGGTGAGGGGGCAAGCCGGATATATCGGCGACTGCGTTGAGCGCATCCAGACGTTCTGCGGTGGAGAGCTGGAAGAACTCAGCCATGGGCTACCAGGGCGCTGACCTCTTGGGCCATCCATGTCGGTAACCGTGCGCGCGCCGCCGCGACTTCTTCAAGCGCGGACGGCGGTAGCTTGCTGCGCAACCTCCCGATTGCCTCTCCGGCTTTTTCGGGACCCAACCACGCCAGTGCCCGCACTACATCGCCGGCGACGCGGCCGGGGAGGATCAATTGCCAGATCGGTGCGTGCCGGAACTCGACCGTCTGTGCTCCCAGCTTCAGGCGGCGGCTCCGCCCGGATGTGAGATAGACCGCCCGCATCGGTACCTGCGTGGTGAGGCCGAGCGCATTCGCTGCTGCAGCACCGTGAGACACGATAGTTTCGCCGCGCTGGGTTGCCAGGCCTTCGACCATTTTGACGGTCGAAGGCGCACGGGCGCCATAGCGACTCTCGACAGGCCGGACGTAGATTCCACGACCCGCTCGAAGTAGCTTGCCACGCCGCACAAGGCGGGAGAGCACTTGATCCACGGCTGCCCGGCTGCCCAGATG
This sequence comes from Pseudomonadota bacterium, assembly GCA_031408275.1. Classification (GTDB taxonomy): domain Bacteria; phylum Pseudomonadota; class Gammaproteobacteria; order Burkholderiales; family SG8-39; genus SZAS-79. The sequence goes on along the minus strand of JANNWA010000004.1, from coordinate 19,336 downwards.
CAACAGTTCCTTGCTGGCCAAAGGAGTGCCCTCCGGTAACCCGGCGGCGTGCTCTAGGACTTGTTTGGCAAGGGTCTGCATGTGAATTTCTGGATTGGTAGAAGTATACGTGTATTTCTGACACTTTGGCAACTTCACGCCACAGTGCCTGAGATTGTGGTGCTCAGCGACGCAAAGGGCATCCCGCCTGCGGCGGTCATGATTGGCTTGGGCATAATTGCCGCGATGCTGGCTGCATCGAAATAGGCTTTCGGGCTTGGCGGGGCCTTAGCAGCCGACGGTACAGAAGTGGGAGGCCGGAACCAAGCGGCCCAGCGGCATGGCGCTCAAGTTGCTTGCCGTGGTCGAGAAGCACGGGCTCAAAGTGCTGTCTTGAGTTCGGGCTGGCGCCCTGATTGCACGTACCCTTCGATCCGCCACCCCGAGTGGTCTGAGTGTATCCGTGGCCACGCCAAGGCGGGCGGCCAGGGTGTCGAGAGGTTCTGGTCTAGCGTCCAGAACGAGAGGGCGTGATCACCATGTGCCGGTGCGACGTTGTTCTGAGTTGGCGACTCTTGGGTGCGCCAGGGCCCGCCGATCGTGTATTGAATCAGGCAGGCCCGCCTGGGCCTGCCCGTTCAATCACTCGAAGCGATGTACGTAGCTCGCACCTATGAAGTTCACGACCTGCTTTTCCTTGGCCGTGATGGTGGTGTTGTCGCTGTACAGGTACGGCGTGCCGTTGAAGTTGTAAGTCCACTCGTTGAACGTGGACTTGTTGTAGATGTAGTCCATGCGGATGTACGAGCTCTTCTGCAGCGCGTAGGCGCCGTACAGCTTGAACCGCAGCAGCCCGTACTTGACGTCCGGCAATCCTCCGCCATTGATGAGTGCCGTATTTACCGCGCTGGTGTTCGACGCGTCCAGGGTCTGCTTGTACTTGAGGTTGTCGTCCAGCCAGGTGAGGTCCGCACCGACCTGAAACCGCGTGCTCGGCTTGCCGGTGATCCCGAAGCCGAAGGCGTCCGCCGTGTCTGTAACAATCGCGTCGTAACCAGTGGAATGGCCCGAATCCCGCGTCTGCTTGCCGCGCGACAGGTACGCATTGGCCTTCCAGTTGTCCGAAATGGCGTACGACGCATCCAGCGAAAAGTTGTTGCCCTTGGTCTTCCGCAGGCCGTGCTCGGTCGGGGCTGTGTACGTGTCCTCGTTGTAGTCGAAGAACGCCTGCAGGCTCAATCTCTCCATGGGCTCCCAGTTGCCGTTCATGCGAAACTTGTCGCGCTTGCGGTCCATGTAGATGTACGGGAAGATCGCCGTACGGCTGTAAATTGCCGCATCCGAAACCGCGGTCACGCCGGTCCCTCCGGCGACGTTGAAGTTCACAGGCTGAAGCCAGGGCGAGTCACCGGTCCTGCGACTGGAATTGAAGCTGATCGCGCCGGTAAACGTCTCCGACACTACTTTGCGCAATTCCACCCGATAGCTGGTTTCGTTCAGCTTCTGCTTGAGCCCGCTTACCCCGCCGGCAACATCGGTTGGGGTCCAGGTGCCGAAATCCTCGTGCTCGTACTTCACCCCGCCGGTCAGCATGTAGTTCTGCGGCAGTCTGTATGTCGCCTCCAGCTTGGCATCGTACTTCTTCGACGATGGATTGCCGTTGGTGTACATCCCGAGCCTGTTGGGGAACGGTACGGCACCGCCGGGCGCCGTCACGCAGTTGCGTCCGTTGATGAATCCGGGGGAGCAGACGTACGTGCCGTTATACAGGTCGAGCGGGGTCTTGTTGCTCCTTGAGTCAAAGGCCAGGTCGCCGTGGAGATGCAGCTTGGACATCGGGTGGGAGGAGAAGCCCAACTGGGCTTTGGTCGTATTGATTTCGCCACCCAGGTTCGACCTGCCGCTCGCGAGGCCGCTGGCCACGGGGAAAGCCGCGTCCTGCGTGGCGTGGGTGTAGGCATACTTGAAGTTCAGGCGGGTGTGCGAGGTGAGGGTGTAATTGCCAGCCACGGAAAGCTGGTGCGCCTGGTTGTCTGGATTGAGCACCATGGACTGGGCGAGGACCGCGGACAGTCCTGCGTCGGCCGCGTTCAGGCCGCCGTTCTGGTTGCCGAGGCCGCCACTGATCGTCGGAGTCAGGGTGCTGTTGCGGTTGGTGTAGAACGAACCGTAATAGCCGCCAGTCAGGCGCAGTTTCTCACCCATATAGCTCAGTTTGGCTTCGGCCTGGCGGGTGGTCGAATTGATCGGCTCCGGAAGCATCAGCACGGCAGAAGCGGTCGTCCCGGTGCACGCGCCCACGTCTTTCCAGGCCTGACTGCAGGCAAACCCTTTGCCATACAGGCGCGAGCCGTCCTTCTCTTCGTTCTTGAAACTCGCCTCGAACTGAAAGTTGCCACCGAACATCTTCTCGAAGGCAAACGTAAGCCCTTTGCGCTTCTGTTCGAGGTTGAGTTCCTGACCGGTGCCCGGAGTTGCCAGCAGGGTAACAGTAGGTGTGGTCGTACCGGCGCCCGACAGGCGCGTGTTGATGGTGCGCGGATCGTGACGGACCAGCTCGTCGTAATCGACGGTGAACTTCAAGTCGCCGAGCTGGCGGTAGGAATAGCCGAGTTCGCGATTGTCCAGGCCGAGATTGCGGCCTTCGAAGCTCATCCATTTCCCTGATGCGGGGTCGCGGCTGTTGTAGCCGAACCCGAACAGCCCGTTCAGGTCATCCTTGCGCAGGCCGTTATACATGCCCCAGCGCGCGCGGTCTTTCTCGTTTCCCGAGGCGATCCCGGCGCCAATGCTGACCTCCTTGCCCGGTTCGGTCAGCTGCGCAATGCTGGCCTCCTGCGCGCCTGCCGGACCGAACGTTGCCGCGACAGCCAAGGCGGCCACGGTCTGGCCAAGGACAAGATACTTTCTGGAGGTATTCATGATTGGTCTTCTCCTCTCAGCGCAGCATGAACTGAGGTGTCGGTACCGTCGTACTTGGGTTGTTGCTGCCATGCACGGCCGTATGGCAATTCAAGCAACCCCGCGCCTGGGTGATGTTGACCCCGGACTTGCCTGCGATGTTCGTCGCTGCCTGCCCGGGCTGGCCGCGCACCGAGGCAACGTTGCCGCCGTGAGGCGTGTGGCACTGGTGGCACAGGAACGGCGGGCGCACTTTGAGCATGCTGTCCGCGACTGTGCCGTGCGGGTTGTGGCAGAGCGAACAATCCTCGGTCACCGGGTCATGCGGGTGGACGAAGGGACCTCGCTTTTCTGCATGGCACGTGTAGCAGGTCTCGACCACGCTGTCGCGCTTCATGAGCGCTCGCCCGATCGAGCCGTGCGAGTTGTGGCAATCCGAGCAGGCCACTTTGCCTTCCAGGATCGGGTGGCGGAAGGTGCGGTTGACCTCTACGCGCACCTGCTTGTGGCAGGTAAAGCACACCTCGGGCTGCGTGAGCTTCTTGAGCACCTTGTCGGGCTGGTGCATGGTGTGGCAGCTGGTGCAGGCGGTGCCGCGCGTCTGGTGCGCGCTGCCGTCCCAGTGGGTCCGCTTGCTGCCGCCGGAGTGGCAGGACAGGCACGTTGCGTTCTTTTCTTCGGGATCCATGCTCTTGCCGCCGGGATTCTTGATTCCGCCAGCGCCGCGGCCGCCGCTCGCCTTCACGTGCTCCGTGCCGTCGCCGTGGCAGGTCGAGCACTCGCCGGCACTGGCGGGCCCGCGGGCGGTGCCTTTCTGGCCGTGGACTGAGCCCGCGAAGTAGGCGACGTTTTCCTTGTGGCAGTTCGCGCAGACTTCCGGCCCGGGGCCTACCGCAATTGCGCCTTGGCTGAGTAGGGCCAGCCCCAGCGCCAGCAACGCGCCCTGAAGGATTCTGGTTAGGTGGCGTCCCGCATCGCTCATTGCTTGGTCTCCCGGCAGAAAGTGCCTGTAAGGCAATCTAACTGGTTGTTTCTTATTCGTTATTTTGTGTTTACGAGGATTTACAACAAATTACATCTCGTAACACTGGAAGAACCATATCGGCTCGAGCCATACACCTCTTTGATATGGATCACAAAAAAGTATATTAGTCGCATGGGTTCAATCGACGCCGACGTAGCGCAGTGGCGCAATACAAGACCCAGACCCGGTCGCCGGACCTGAGCCTTTCTTGATGCACATCAAATTGATGTTGCTGCAACGCGGGATGATTACGCCGAGCAGACCCCTTTGCAGTCTGCAGGATTGCCAGAATGCACAAGCCGCGTTCCCGTTTGCCGGACTACCTGCCCGGTCTTTCCATTTTTCGCGGACTTGGCGTCGAGAAGCTCCAACAGGTTGCGGAATGCGCAGTGGAGGTTGACGTACCGCGAGGCACGCGGATTTTTTCGCGCGGCGATGTCTGTGATGGACTGCACGTTGTCGTATTCGGGCTGGTCAAGCTTTCGCTCGGAACGGAGCACGGGGACGAGCGCGTCCTCGACCTGGTGGGTGCCGGCCACAGCCTGAGCCCGGGCCCGCTGTTCCGGAACACCACCCGCAGGGTGACCGCAGAAGCGCTGCATGACACAAAACTGGCATACATCCCCAAGGCGTTTGTGATGGGTGCGCTGGAGCAGAGCCCGGATTTCGCGCGCTGCATCATCAACGAACTCTCGCAGCGTGTAGAGCACCTAGTCCACGATTTGGAGAACTGCACTTTGCGCTCCGGCAGGGAGCGGGTGATCTGGCTCCTCCTCAGCCTGCTGCCGGCTTCGAATGGCCGGCAAAGCGCCTCGATCCTGCTGCCCGCCAAGAAGGGAATCCTCGCTTCGCGGATGAACCTGACGCACGAACATTTCTCGCGCATCCTGCACGACCTGTCGGAAGCAGGCCTCATCGCAATGACCGGCCGCCAGATCGAGGTTCCGGACATTGCCCGTCTGAAGGCGGCCGGCGGCGCTTCCGGCACGCCTGAGCGCCCCAACGGATCCGGCACGGGGCGGGCGAATGCGGGCCGCCACGGGCCTGATTCGATACCGGACCACGGGGGGCAGGGTGCGGATTCTCATCGTTTACTCAACCACCGACGGCCACACGCTCGCGATCTGTGAAAGGCTGCGGCTGGTGCTGCAGCGCGACGGGAACGACGTGAAACTTCTGTCCATTGCGGATGGGCCGGCTGCCGACCTGCGGGAGTTCGACCGGATCGTGGTTGGCGCCAGCATCCGCTACGGCAGGCACAGCCCGCTGCTCATCGATTTCGTCAACCGCAACGCGCGCGCCCTGACCGACCGGCCAAACGCGTTCTTCTCGGTCAGTGTGTCGGCGCGCAAAGCGCGCAACAGGCGGCCCGAAAGCAATGCGTACCTGCGCAGGTTCCTCCGGCAGGTGGCGTGGCGCCCGAATGAAATCGGCATCTTCGCCGGCAAGATCGACTATCCGCGCTACACGTTCTTCGACCGCGCGATGATCCGGTTGATCATGCTGCTGACCGGCGGGCCGACCGAGCGCGATGCCGTCGTTGATTTCACCGACTGGGCCGAGGTCGAGGCGTTCGGCCGGCGGATCGGCGCCTGAGGCGCCTTGCGCCCGGCATCTTTGATCTGCCTCAAAGTCGCGCGCCGGTCGATCCGGTAGTCTCGGCTGGGATCGCCCCCGAGGAGTATGAATGAACACCAAGACAAAGCACCCCGCAGGGAAAGAATTGCCACACGGCATCGACCTGCTGCACGACCCGCTGCTGAACAAGGGCTCGGCCTTTACCCAGGCCGAGCGCGATGCGCTCGGCCTGCGCGGGTTGCTGCCCCCGCGCATCAATACTCAGGAAGAGCAGATGACCCGCGTCCTGCAGAACCTGCGTCGGATGCCTGAGCCGCTTGACAGGTTCGTCGCGCTGAACGCGCTCCACGACCGCAACGAGGCGCTGTTCTTTCGTGTCGTGTGCGACAACGTGGACGAGATCCAGCCGCTCATCTATACGCCCACGGTGGGCCTTGCCTGCCAGCGTTTCGGGCAGATCTTCCAGCGTCCGCGCGGCCTGTTCATCAGCGCCGAGGACCGGGGCAACATCAAATCCATCCTGCGCAACTGGCCCAACCCGGCGGGCATCATTGTCGTGACCGACGGCGAGCGCATCCTGGGCCTCGGCGACCAGGGCGCCAACGGGATGGGCATCCCGGTCGGCAAGCTCTCGCTTTATACCGCCTGCGCCGGCGTGCATCCCCGGCTGTGCCTGCCGGTCACGATCGACGTCGGCACCAACAACGAGGCGCTGCGCGCCGCGCCCTTCTACATCGGCATGAAGCAGCCGCGCATCACAGGCGCCGCCTACGACGAGCTTATCGAGGAATTCGTCACCGCCGCGCAGGAGGTTTTTCCCGGCGTGCTGATCCAGTTCGAGGACTTCGCCAACCACAATGCCTTCAGGCTGCTGGGGAAGTACCGGGAACGCATCTGCACCTTCAACGACGACATCCAGGGCACGGCCGCAGTCGTGCTTACCGGCATTCTTTCCGCGCTGCGCATCACCGGCGGCAAGCTCGAGGACCAGCGCCTGTTGTTCTTCGGCGCCGGGGAGGCCGCGACCGGCATCGCCGACCTGGTGGTATCGGCGCTGGTCGCGCAGGGGGTCGCCGAGGCGGCCGCGCGCAAGTGCTGCTGGTTGTTCGATTCGCGCGGGCTGGTGGTAATGAGCCGTGCCGGCCTCGCCGCCCAGAAGCTGCCTTATGCGCACGACCATGCCCAGATCGCCGAGTTTCCGGCGACGGTGCGCGCACTCAAGCCGAGCGCCATCATCGGCGTCGCCGCAATCGGGGGCACCTTCACGCGCGAAGTGGTCGAGGACATGGCGCGCATCAATCCGCGGCCGATCGTGTTCGCGCTTTCCAACCCGACGTCCAAATCTGAATGCAGCGCGGAGCAGGCCTACCGGTGGTCGGGGGGCAAGGCGCTGTTTGCGTGCGGCAGCCCGTTCGATCCGGTGACCTTGGAGGGCACGACGTTCGTTCCTCGCCAGGGAAACAACTCGTACATCTTCCCGGGGGTGGGGCTGGGCGTGATCGCAAGCCGCGCCCGGCGCGTGACCGACGAGATGTTCCTCGCCGCGGCAAATTCCCTCGCCACGCAGGTGAGCGAGGCCGACCTCGCGCAGGGCAGCCTCTACCCGGCGCTGGCGCGGATCCGTGAAGTGTCTGCGGGCATCGCGACGGCAGTGGCGACTATCGCCTACGATCGCGGCCTGGCAGACAAGGCCCGCCCGGCGGACATCCTTGCTGACGTCCGTTCGCAGATGTACGACCCACGCTACGAAAGCTACGTTTAGGGACGGATCGCGCCGCGGCGGTATACACCAGGAATTGACGCTCTTCGCGATAGGGAAGAATATGCCGTCCGGTAACCTCACCACCAAAGGAGTTCAAATGAAGCTGACAGTGATTGCCGCCGTCATGGCCGCCGGAGTGTTCGCCGCAGGCGCCGCCAACGCATCCGAAGCGCTCGCGAAGAGCAGCGGTTGCCTCTCCTGCCATGCCGTTGACACCAAGAAGGTCGGACCGGCAATGAAGGACGTAGCGGCCAAGTACAAGGGCAAGGCCGACGCCGAGGCCACCATCAGCGCGAAGCTGAATACGGCCAAGGGGCATCCGAAGGTCAAGGCCAGCGAAGACGACGTCAAGGCTCTCACGAAGTGGATTCTCGCAATGTAGGGGCGCTTTCTGACGGCAGTCGCAAGTCGGCGCGCCTCGCGTATTCGACAACCGCAAAACAACAAAAGCGAACATCATGCGAACCTCGGGACTGGCGTCAATTCTGTTAGGGAGCGCCCTTTTCCTGGGAGCGCTGGTCGGCGCCTGGGGCGCATCGGGGAACGCAGCGGCAACCCCGCCCGCTGCGCCGCCGGCCGCGGAAAAGCAGGACAACGAGACCTGCCTGGCCTGCCACGGCAGTCCCGATCTATCGGTCCCGGGGGCGGGCGGCAAGCCCCGCTCGCTGCATGTGGCGCAGGGCAAGTTCGAAAAAAGCTCGCATGGCAAGCTGTCATGCACTGATTGCCACGCGAACATCACCGAGGTCCCGCACGCCAACATTCCCGCCCAGGGCAGCCCGGCGCGCGCCGCATTGCGCAAGGGCATCCCCGAAGTGTGCGGCACCTGCCATTCCAAGCAACGCGACGAGTACGCGAAATCCGTGCACGGCCGCGAGGTCCTGGAGAAAGGCAATCCCGCCGCCGCGGTCTGCTCCAGCTGCCACAACCCGCATTCGGCGCAGGACACCACGTCCGACCAGGCGCGGCTTGCCATCACCAAGAACTGCGGCAACTGCCACCAGGACATGCTGAAGACGTACACCGAGACCTACCACGGTCAGATCAATGCGCTGGGCTACGCCAATACCGCCAAGTGTTTCGACTGCCACGGCAGCCACGACATCCAGCGGGTCGGCGATCCGGCATCTTCGGTCCATCGCAAGAACCGCCTCGAGACCTGCCAGAAATGCCATGTCAACGCGACCGCTGGATTCGCCACGTTCGCGCCCCACGCGGATGCGAATGATTTCGCCCGCTATCCGATGATCTGGCTGGCACAAAAGATGATGGTCGGGCTGCTGGTCGGCACCTTCGCCTTCTTCTGGCTCCATACGGCGCTGTGGTTCTACCGCGAATACAAGGAACGCAGCGAGCGCAAGTCGCGGCCGCAGGTGCTGGCGAGCGCATTGCCGCCGGCCTCGGGCAAGCACATCCAGCGTTTCAGCGCGATCTGGCGCCTTGCGCACCTCGGCTTCGCGCTCAGCCTGATGGTGCTCACCCTGACCGGCATGCCGGTGTTCTACCCCGAAAGCAGCTGGGCGCCGAAGGTCATGGCGCTCCTGGGCGGCCCGCAAACGGCGGCGATCATTCACCGTGTTGCCGCGGTCGTGTTTGCGGGAATATTCTTCTGGCACCTCGGGTACGTGGCGCTGCGCGTCGGGCGCAACTGGAAGGAGTTCAAGCTTTTCGGGTCCGACTCGCTGATACCCAACCTGCAGGACCTCAAGGACATCGTTGCCATGTTCCTGTGGTTCTTCGGCAAGGGCCCGCGTCCGATATTCGACCGCTGGACGTATTGGGAGAAGTTCGACTACTGGGCCCCGTTCTGGGGGGTGACGATCATCGGTGTGAGCGGCCTGATGATGTGGCTGCCCAACCTGACGGCCTCGATCCTGCCGGGATGGGTGTTCAACATCGCCGCGATTTTCCACGGCGAGGAGGCGTTCCTCGCGGTGGTATTCCTCTTTACGGTGCACTTCTTCAATAACCACTTCAGGCCGGACAAGTTCCCGCTGGATATCGTCATGTTCACGGGCACCATGTCGCTGGAGGCTTTCCGGCACGAGCACGGGGTCCAGTACCAGAGGCTGGTCGACTCAGGGCAGTTGGACAAGCACCTCGTGGACGCGCCCTCGCAGCCGATGACCGTTGGATCCAGGATACTCGGCACGGTGCTGATCATCGTCGGACTGACACTGCTGGTGTTCGTGCTGGCCGGGTTCCTGCAGGGGATCGGCGCGGGGCACTGACGCCGGAGTCACCCGGCAGTGTCGGGCGGGGCAGCGCTACTGCCGCGCCATCTCCGCGCGGCCCGCCGCCTCGCCGTCGATCGACTGCGGCGGTTCCAGTGTAACGGTCACCTTGCGCAGCACGCCGCTGAACTCGAACGGCGCGGCGTAGCGCGACACCGGGCTGCCGCGGTCCCGGCCGATGTCCAGGCCGCTCCATGAAATGAAATTGTTGAAGCCGGCCTGCGTCTGCAGGCTGCCGGCTTCCTCGCCGTTGATGAGCAGCGTGCCGACGCGGTGCGACGGCAGCATGTAGCGCATGCCCAGCATCGGCGGTGACTGGACCAGCGGGCCCGCCTGCATTCGAAACCCCAGCCGGCAGTCGCCGGCCGGCACGGGCCGGTCGGATTCGAGCACATGGTGCTGCCCTCCGATGTTCATGTCATGGACGAGCCTGCCGTCGCGCACATAGAGGCTGTAGCCCGAGGTCGCGTCGCCGTGCGCGATCAGCACGCCCTCGGTGCCCGGGCCGTCGATCCTCACGTCAGCCTCGATCGTGTAACTGCGGCCGCGCACGTCGGGCGCGACGTCGGTCGGGATGTGGCCGACGCCGGCGTGGAATACGAACCGGTTGCGCGGACCGTGAAACCGGCGCGCGCTTTCCACGAAGCGCGGGCCGAACCGGTCGTCAAGCGGCAGGACCTTGCAGCGCTCCGCTTCCTGCCACCACAGTTCGATGAGCACTTTCAGGCGTTCCGGTTCGCGCGCGGCGAGGTCCTCGGTCTCGGAGAAATCCTTGTCGAGGTGGAAGAGTTCCCAGCGATCGGCCTCGAACGCGCTGCCGGGCGCATGGAACGCCACCGCCTTCCAGCCCGCGTGCCACAGTCCGCGGTGCCCGAACATCTCGAAATACTGCGGCCTCTTCCGAGCGGGCGCCGAGGCGTCGTTGAGGCTGGCGGCGAAGCTCTCGCCCTCGATCGGCTGTTGCGGCACGCCGGCAACCACGGCCGGCGCCTGGACGCCGACGAGGTCGAGCAGGGTGGGGGTGAGGTCGCTCGCGTGGCAGAACTGGTGGCGCAATTCGCCGCGCGCAGCCACGCCCCTGGGCCAATGCACCACCAGCGGGTCGCGGATGCCGCCGCCGTGCGTGTTCTGCTTGTAACGGCGCAGCGGCGTGTTCGCGGCCATCGCCCAGCCCAGCGGGAAGTTCGAATGCGTATCCGGCCCGCCGATGTCTTCGATGCGGGCGATCTTCTCGGCCATGACTTCGGGCCGGAAGTTGTACGGGCCCATGGCGTTGACCATGCCGAGCGGGCCGCCCTCCTGGCTCGCGCCGTTGTCGGATAGCACCAGCAAGATGGTGTTGTCCAGCTGCCCGGATCGCTCCAGGAAGCCGATGAGCCGACCGATGTGCTGGTCGGCGTGGTCGAGCATCGCCGCGTAGGCCGACTGCAGGCGCGTGAACAGGCGCCGTTCCTCCGGTCCGACCGTATCCCAGGCGGCGACGAGGTCGTTGCGCGGCGGCATGCGCGTATCCGCCGGTACGACGCCGAGGGCTTTCTGCCGCGCCAGGCGGCGTTCGCGTTCCACATCCCAGCCTGCGGAGAACATGGGATCGTAGGACCGGATCAGGTCGGCAGGCGCCTGGTGCGGCGCGTGGCATGCCCCGAAGCCGACCCACATCAGCCAGGGCGATGGCGCGGCGTCGGCGGCGTGGTCCGCGAGGTAGCGGATCGACTGGTCGACGAGGTCCGCCGTCAGGTGGTAACCGCTCTCGAACGTGCCGGGAGGGTCGATGTGCGTGTTGTCGCGTACGAGTTCCGGCGCGTACTGGTCGGTCTCGGCGTCCATGAACCCGTAGAAGCGGTCGAAGCCGCGGCCCAGCGGCCAGCCGTCGAAAGGCCCCGCGGGCCCGGTCTGCGTCAGCGGCGTGACGTGCCACTTGCCCAGCATGTAGTTGCGGTAGCCGTGCGGTCGCAGCATCTCGGCGAGCGTCCCGGCCTCGCGCGCGATCTTGCCCCGGTAGCCCGGGTAGCCGCTGTCGAAATTGGCGAGGCACCCCACACCGACCGAATGATGGTTGCGCCCGGTGAGCAGCGCGGCGCGCGTGGTCGAACACATGGCGGTCGTATGAAAGCCCGTGTAGCGCAGGCCGCCTTGCGCAAGGGCATCGATGCTGGGCGTGCGTATTGCGGAGCCGTAGCAGCCGAAATCGGAAAACCCGACGTCGTCGAACAGCAGCACCAGGATGTTCGGCGCGCCGGCCGGGGGCGCGGGCGGGGCGGGCCAGAAGGGCGTGGATTCCTGCCAGGTCTTGCCGATGTTGGCCATGCCGAATCCTACTACTGCCGGCGCAGCAGGACTCGCTTTCGCCAGAGGACCATGGCGTCCCGGTTCTCGATAGGAAAATCGGGCAGCCTATTTCAGACTATTCGCATCCGGGACATCAGGATCAAATGCCGCGCACTGGACGCAGGGAGATTGGCCAGGACGGCATGCTCATGGGACGCCGCCAAGCCTGGTAACACACCGCTTATCTTCTTGATCTGCATCAACCGGCGAGGCGGGAATCCGTAGATTCTTGCTCCTGATGGGTCGCGCACTGCGTGGACCCCAAAAGGAGAGGCGAGTCGGTGTTCCAAATCAGAATTCACGGACGGGGCGGCCAGGGCGTGGTGACCGCCGCCGAGATGGTCTCGATCGCGGCCTTCCGCGAGGGCAAGCACGCGCAGGCCTTCCCGAGCTTCGGTTCGGAGCGCACTGGCGCGCCGGTCGTCGCCTACTGCCGCATCGATGATCGCGAGATCCGCCTGCGCGAGCCGATCATGCAGCCCGACGCGTTGATCATCCAGGACCCGACGCTGCTGCACCAGGTGGATATCTTCGCCGGGCTCTCCGCGGAGGGCTACATCCTGATCAACACCACGCGCAGCCTCGAAGCCCTCGGCCTGCACGAATTCCTGCGCGCGTTCCGCGCCGACCGGATCCGCACGTTGCCGGCCACCGAACTGGCGATGAAGCACGTCGGCCGGCCCCTGCCGAACGCGGCTCTGCTCGGCGGATTCTCCGCCCTGTCTGGAGTCATTTCACTCGAGTCGGTGGCGGGCGCGATACGCGAGAAATTTTCCGGAAAAGTTGCCGAATCGAACGTCGCGGCTGCGACGGCGGCCTATGAAGAGGTGTCCCATGCTGAAGCAGGTTGAGGGCTCGCGCGCGGTCGCGGAGGCGGTGGCGTTATGCCGGCCGGAGGTGATCTGCGCTTATCCCATCTCGCCGCAGACCCACATCGTGGAAGCGCTCGGGCAGATAGTGAAGAGCGGTGAGCTCGCGCCGTGCGAGTTCGTCAACGTGGAATCGGAGTTTGCCGCGATGTCCGTGGCGATCGGGGCCTCCGCTGCCGGCGCACGGTCCTACACCGCCACGGCTTCCCAGGGCCTGCTGTTCATGGCCGAGGCTCTGTTCAACGCTTCCGGCCTCGGGCTGCCGATCGTGATGACCGTGGCCAACCGGGCCATCGGCGCGCCGATCAACATCTGGAACGACCACACCGATTCGATGTCGCAGCGCGACTGCGGCTGGATCCAGCTCTTTGCCGAGACCAACCAGGAGGCCCTCGACCTGCACATCCAGGCGTTCCGGCTGGCCGAGGAACTGTCCCTGCCCGTGATGGTATGCATGGACGGCTTCATCCTCACCCACGCCTACGAGCGCGTCGACATGCCCACCCAGGCGCAGGTCGACGCCTACCTGCCGCGCTTCGAGCCGCGCCAGGTGCTCGACCCGGCCGAACCGGTGTCGATCGGCGCGATGGTCGGCCCGGATGCGTTCACGGAGGTGAGGTATCTGGCGCATTTCAAGCAGATGCAGGCCCTCGAGCTGATCCCGCTCTGGGCGGCGGAGTTCCGCAACGCGTTTGGCCGCGAGGCCGGCGGCCTGGTGCGGCCCTATCACACGGAGGGTGCCGAGACCGTGGTGATTGCGCTCGGTTCGGTGCTCGGGACGCTGAAGGACACCATCGACGAACTGCGTGCGCAAGGCGCATCCATCGGCGTGCTGGGCGTGAACTGCTTTCGGCCCTGGCCGACGCAGGCGGTGCGGCAGGCGCTGGACGGCGCGAAGCGCGTGGTGGTCCTCGAAAAGAGTCTCGCGGTCGGCGTCGGCGGCATTGTCTCGACCAACGTGCGCACTACGCTGACGGGGCGCAACGTGCCCGTGTACGACGTGATCGCAGGGCTGGGCGGGCGGGCGATCACCAAGGCGTCGCTGGCGAAGATGCTGCGCGAAGTGATGCAGGACAAGCTCGAGCTCACCTCGTTCCTCGACCTGGACCATGCGGTTGTCGCGCGGGTCCTGCAGCGCGAAAAGGAGGTCCGGCGCAGCGGCCCGCTCGCCGAGAACGTGCTGCGCGAAACCGGCCCCGTGGCCGCGCGCGGAGTCTAGGGGGCGCCATGTCCTATCAAAGCGTCAAGTTCTACCAGACCGGCACCTTCACCACCGGAAACCGCCTGCTGCCACCTGAGACGCGCTCGGTGCAGTCCAACATGCGGCGCACAAACTCGCTCAATTCGGGCCACCGCGCCTGCCAGGGCTGCGGCGAGGCGCTGGGCGCGCGCTATGCGATCGATGCCGCGATGAATGCGACCGCCGGGCAACTGGTGGCCGCCAACGCAACGGGCTGCTTGGAGGTGTTCTCGACGCCGTATCCGGAAACGTCCTGGCAGATTCCCTGGATCCATTCGCTGTTCGGAAACACCGCGGCGGTGGCTACCGGCATCGCCGCAGCGTTAAAGGCGAAGGGCCGCACGGATGTGCGCGTGGTGGCGCAGGGCGGCGACGGCGGCACGACCGACATCGGTTTCGGGTGCCTGTCGGGAATGTTCGAGCGCAACGACGATGTGCTCTACATCTGCTACGACAACGAGGCCTACATGAACACGGGTGTGCAACGGTCGTCCGCGACGCCGCCTGCGGCGCGCACCGCGACCACCATGGCCGTCGGCAGCGCCCCGGGAAACCAGTTCGGGCAGGGCAAGAACCTGCCGGCCATCGCCATGGCGCACGAAATCCCGTACGTGGCGACCGCGACGGTGGCCGAGTTGCGCGACCTGGAAGCCAAGGTGACGCGCGCCATGGAGTTTCGCGGCGCGCGCTACCTGCACATCCTCGTGCCCTGCCCGCTGGGCTGGGGGCATGCGTCCAACGACACGATCCGCATGGCGCGCCTTGCCAAGGAGACCGGCCTCTTCCCGGTATTCGAGGCCGAGCGCGGCGAGGTGACTCACGTGTCGCCGATCCGCCACCGGCTGCCGGTGGAGGAGTACCTGCGGCCCCAGCGGCGGTTTGCGCACCTTTTCAACCCCACGCCGCGTACCGAGGTGATCGCCGCCATCCAGGCCATGGCCGACCGCAACATCCGCAAATTCGCCCTCGACGCGGAGGCCGCGTGATGCGCAAGCCGTTTGCCATAACGCTTGACCCGGGTTCGAGCCTCGCAAACCACACGGGCAGCTGGCGCACCGAGCGGCCGGTGTACGTGGATCGCCTGCCGCCGTGCAACGAGGCCTGCCCGGCGGGCGAGGACATCCAGGGCTGGCTCGCGCACGCCGAAACCGGCGACTATGAATCCGCCTGGCGCGCGCTCACCGTGCACAACCCTTTGCCCGCCGTGATGGGCCGCGTCTGCTATCACCCGTGCGAGACCAAGTGCAACCGCGCCCAGCTGGACGAAGCGGTGGGTATCAACTCCGTGGAGCGGTTCCTCGGCGACGAGGCGATCCGGCGCGGCTGGCAGTTCGAAAAACGCGCGCTCGACGGGAAAAAGGTGTTGATCGTCGGCGCCGGGCCTTCCGGGCTATCGGCCGCGTATCACCTCGCACGCGCGGGACACCGCGTCGAGATCCATGAGGCGGGCCCGGTGGCGGGCGGCATGATGCGCTTCGGCATCCCGAAGTACCGCCTGCCGCGGGATGTCCTGGAGGCGGAGATCGCGCGCATCCTCGCGCTCGGTGTCGAACTGCGCCTGAACACGAAAGTTGCCAGCATCCGCGATGCGATGAAGCAGGGCGGGTTCGACGCGGCTTTCCTCGCCGTCGGCGCGCACATCGGCAAACGCGCCCACATTCCGGCCGCCACATCGACGCGGATCCTCGATGCCGTGTCGGTGCTGCGCTCCATGGAAGGCGAAGACAAGCCGATGCTCGGCCGGCGCGTGGTGGTCTACGGCGGCGGCAACACGGCGTTCGACGTCGCGCGAACCGCCAAGCGGCTCGGCGCCGAAGAGGCGATCGTGGTCTACCGGCGCACGCGCGACCGCATGCCTGCGCACGATTCGGAACTCGAGGAGGCCCTGCAGGAGGGCGTCCTGGTGAAGTGGCTGTCGACCATCAAGCACGCGGACGAGGGCTCGCTCACGGTCGAGAAGATGGTGCTCGACGAAAAAGGATTCCCGCAGCCGACCGGCGAGTTCGAGAAGCTGGAGGCGGACTCGCTGGTGCTGGCGCTCGGCCAGGATGTCGACCTCGCGTTGCTCGAAGGCGTGCCGGGGCTGGAAGTCGCGGACGGCGTGGTCAAGGTCGGGCCGAACATGATGACCGGCTACCCGGGCCTGTTTGCCGGGGGCGACATGGTGCCCTCCGAGCGCACGGTCACCGTGGCGGTGGGCCACGGCAAGAAAGCGGCGCGGCACATCGACGCCTGGCTGGGCGGGAAAACCTATTCGAAGGTGAAGAACACCCAATCCGCGTCCTTCGCGAACATCAACCCCTGGTATTACTCGGACGCGCCGAAGAGCCTGCGCCCGGTACTCGACGTGGCGCGCCGCCAGTCGACCTTCGACGAGGTGCTGGGCGGGCTCGACGAGACGAATGCGCTGTTCGAGGCGCGGCGGTGCCTGTCGTGCGGGAACTGTTTCGAGTGCGACAACTGCTACGGGGTGTGCCCGGACAACGCCGTGATCAAACTCGGCCCGGGCAAGCGCTTCGAGTTCAACTACGACTACTGCAAGGGCTGCGCGCTGTGCGTATCCGAATGCCCCTGCGGGGCGATCAAGATGGTGCCCGAGGAGATCTGAAGGGCGCACCGGCCTGCACAGGGGTACGCGGAAACCCTACAATGCGGCCTGCGCCGTCGAGCGCGCGGCCGCAGACCGGACAGGTTTCATGGATCTCCGCAAGAAACACGCAAAACTCCCAGGAAAACTGATCCTGATCGGCTTCGGCTCGATCGGCCAGGGGGTGCTGCCGCTTCTGCTGCGCCATCTCGCGGTGCCGCGGTCGTCAGTGACGATCATCACCGCCGACGATCGCGGGGCGGAGGTCGCGGCGCGCTACGGGGTGAAGTTCACCGTCAACCCGCTGACCCGCGGAAACTACCGCGCAGTGCTCGAACCCATTCTGCACCCCGGCGACTTCCTGCTCAACGTCGCGGTGGACGTCTCGAGCATCGCGCTGATCGAGCTGTGCCAGAAGCGCGGCGCCCTGTATCTCGACACCTGCATCGAGCCCTGGGCCGGTGGTTACACCGACACGCGCATGACGCCCTCCCGGCGTTCCAACTACGCACTGCGCGAGGCGGCGCTGGGCATCAGCCAGAAGAGCCGCGGCGCGCCCACCGCGGTCCTTACGCATGGCACGAACCCCGGTCTGATTTCCCATTTCGTGAAGCGCGCGCTGCTCGACATCGCGCGCGATACGCGAACGCGTACGAGGAAGCCGTCGACGCGCGAGGACTGGGCGAAGCTCGCCGAGCGCCTCGGCGTCAAGGTGATCCATGTGGCGGAGCGGGATACGCAAAGCGCGCAGCCGCCCAAGCGCGCTGGCGAGTTCGTCAACACCTGGTCGGTGGAAGGTTTCGTGGGCGAGGGCTGCCAGCCGGCGGAGCTCGGTTGGGGCACGCACGAGCGGACTTTCCCGCCCGACGGCAGCCGCCACGATTTCGGCTCCGGCTGCGCAATCTTCCTGCAGCGTCCGGGGGCCTCCACGCGAGTGCGCACCTGGACGCCGCTAGCCGGCCCCTTCCACGGGTTTCTCATCACGCACGGCGAGTCGATCTCGATCGCCGATTACCTCACCCTGCAGGACGAAGGCGAGCCGACCTATCGCCCCACGGTGCACTACGCGTACCACCCGTGCGACGCGGCGATCGCCTCGGTGCACGAGCTGGCCGGGAAGAACTGGAAGCTGCAGGCGAATCACCGCGTGCTGATGGGCGATATCCGCGACGGGACCGACGAGATCGGGGCCCTTTTGATGGGCCACGCCAAGGGAGCCTACTGGTTCGGCTCGCAACTGTCGGTGGGCGAGGCGCGCAAGCTCGCGCCCTACAACAACGCCACCACCTTGCAAGTGAGCTGCGCCATCCTCGGCGCGATGGTCTGGGCGCTCGAGAACCCCGCGCGCGGCGTGGTCGAGCCCGAGGAGATGGATTTCGAGCGGGTCCTGGAGATTGCGGCGCCGTACCTGGGCAAGCTCACCGGGGCCTACACCGACTGGACGCCGCTTGCCGACCGGGGCCTGCTCTTCGCCGAGGACATGGACGCCGCCGACCCCTGGCAGTTCCGGAATTTCCGCGTCGCCTGAACGCTGCACAAACCGGCCCGCGTTTTATCCTTCGTAGAGGTATCCGCTAGGGGAACCGAGGATCGTGGTGCGGATGCAATAGCGGTGGGCACCCGGCTCGAAGTCGGCCAATGCCAGGTGCATGGTGCTGCGGTTGTCCCACATGATGAGGTCGTCCTTCTGCCACTTCTGCCGGTAGGTGAAGAGGGGGTCCACCATGTGCCCGGCAAGAAAGCGCAGCAGCGGCGCCGATTCGGCTTCGGTCATACCGACGATGCGGCGGGTGACCTGCTCGCCCATGTAGAGGGTCTTGCGCCCGGTCTCGGAGTGGGGCCGCACGAGCGGCTGCGCAACGGGCGGGGTGGTCTTGCGCAGCTCGGCCACCAGCGCGGGGTCGCGTTTCTTCATGTTCTCGACCTGCATGTAGTCGTGCACCGCCCAGAGCGGCTCGATCACCTGCTTCATGGTTTCGGACAACGCGTCGTAGGCCGCCGCGGTGCTGGTGAAGAGCGTGTCGCCGCCGACTTCGGGCAGGATCTGCGCGTGGAAGATCGAGCCCAGCGGCGGGCGGGTCGTGTATGAGAGGTCCGAGTGCCAGTGTCGGCCCACGTTCTCGGTCACCGAAGGCTTGCCGTTCACGGGGATGGTGGAGAGGACGAACAACTCGGGAAACTCGGGATGCCGCAGCGGCTTGATCGCCTCGTGCAAATCCAGCTCGCCGAAGCGTCGGCTGTATTCGATCAGCTGGGAAGGGGAAATTTCCTGGCCGCGCAGCAGCACGATGCCGTATTCGTTCCACAGGGCGCGGATCGCGGCGATGGTCGCGTCGTCCAGGCGCTCGCGCAGGTCCAGGCCCTGAATCTCCACGCCGAACGCGTTGGACAGGCGGCGGGTCTTGAGTTTGGGCAGATCGGCGGCGTTCATGACGGGTTCTCTCCACTCCAAGTGCACGGGCTACGGGCCATTCTCACTCCCGTCCGGTTCGCCGCGCAATCGCTGTTTTGATGTTCGGATGCACTCAGCGCTCCTTCTCGCCGCCGAGCGCCGCAACCAGGTCGGCCAGGAGCAGGGAAAGCTCGCCGGTCATGAGGGCGAAATCGATCTCGAACTTCTCTTCCTCGTCCTGTTCGCTGTCACCGGCACTGTCCTCGCGCTTGAGGATATCGAGGAACGTGAGGCGCTTGACCTGCAGGTGCTCGGTCAGCACGAAGGAGATCCGGTCGTTCCAGGTGAGCCCCAGCCGCACGGCGGTCTTGCCCGCGGCGAGGTGGTCGCGGATCTCGCGCCCTTCGAGTGGATGGCGCGAGTAGCGCACCGTGGCCTTGCT
>JANNWA010000003.1:0-7495 GCA_031408275.1 Pseudomonadota bacterium | reverse complement strand
CCACAACCGTGTGCAGGGAGAACAGGCCTGCCGCGACCAAGAGCACCAGGTCGCCGAGGCCAGCGCGCAAAACGCCGCTGGCGAACTTGTCGGACATGAAAAGCAGGATCCCGAGGAACGCGGCGACAGTGCCCACCACTTGAGGCGGGCGCAGTTTCTCGGCGCCAAGCGCGGCCAGGATCAGCAAGGTCCACAGCGGGCCGCTGGTCAGGACCAGCGAACTCGAGAAAGGCGTGGACAGGTGCAGGCCCCAGGTCACGATGCCCACGTGCGCGGTGTGGCCGAGGATGCCAGCCGCGACGAAGCGCGGCAGGTCCCGCCGGCTGGGCAGCGACTTGCGCAGGCGCCCGCGGTAGAGCCAGGCAATCATCAGTAGGCCCAGCACCATCATCCACAGGAAGCGCACGAACAGCATCGCGCCGACCGAGACCTGGTCGAGGATGGTCTTGGTGACCGAGAAGTTGACGCCCCAGATGACCATCAGGGCGATTGCGATCGCGAAGGACCAGCGGGCCAGGCCCTTCTCGACGGGTGCGTTCATACCTCCGAGGATACAATATGTGCCCTCGCGAACCCGTGTGAAACAGTGAACGCCCCCATCGAAAACCTCTCCGCGCGGCCTGCGGTGCGCACGCTCGTCGCCTCGAAGATCCGCGAGCTCGTCAACGAAGGCCTGGGCAACCCGGACGTCCTTCCGTTCTGGGTGGGCGAGCCCGACGAACCGACGCCGGAATTCATCCGCGAAGCGGGCGCCAAGGCGATTGCGGCCTGCGATACCTACTACACGCACAACCTCGGCATCCCGCCGCTGCGCGAGGAACTGGCCCGCTACATCACGCGCCTGCACCGGCCGACGGCGCCGGACAACATCGCGGTGACCAGCGCGGGCGTGAACGCGCTGATGCTGGTCTCGCAACTGCTGCTCGATCCGGGCGATCGGGTGGTCGAGGTGACGCCGCTCTGGCCGAACCTGGTCGAGATCCCGAAGATCCTTTCCGCAAAGGTGCAGTGCGTCGCGCTGAAATTCACCGCGGACGGCTGGAAGCTCGATCTCGACGAACTGCTGCATGCGCTCGTGCCGGGGACGCGCGCGCTTTACATCAACTCGCCGAACAACCCGACGGGGTGGACCCTGTCCCGGCAGGAGCAGCAGGCGATCCTCGATCACTGCCGCAGGCTCGGCATCTGGATCTTCGCCGACGACGCCTATGAGCGCCTGTACTTCGGCGCGGACCGTGCGGTTGCGCCGTCTTTCCTAGACATCGCCGACGCTGGGGACCGCCTGGTCAGCACCAATACGTTTTCGAAGTCCTGGCTGATGACCGGGTGGCGGCTTGGCTGGCTGGTAGTCCCGGAAACCCTGACCGACGACCTCGGCAAGCTGATCGAGTACAACACGTCCTGCGCGCCGGGCTTCGTGCAACAGGCGGGCATCGTCGCGGTCCGCGATGGCGAACCAGTCGTAGCGCGTACCGTGGCCCGGTTCCGGTCGGCGAGGGACTTCCTCGTCAACGAGCTGAACGCGATTCCCGGCGTCCGGGCGGCGCTGCCGGCCGGCGCCATGTACGCTTTCCTGCGCATCGAGGGCGTGACCGACAGCCTGGCATTCTGCAAGCGGCTTGTACGCGAGGCAGGCCTGGGCCTCGCGCCGGGCTCGGCGTTCGGGCCTGAGGGCGAAGGCTACGTGCGCTGGTGCTTTGCTTCCTCGCACGACAGGCTCGCCGAGGGCGTCAGGCGCCTGCGCGCCGGCCTCGCAACGACATAACCGTTCCCGCAACCAACCCCTCCAGACCATGCCCACACAACTCGCCGCACTGGAACAAGCCAAGAGCACGCTTATAGATCTCGCCATCAAGTTCGGCCCGAAGCTTGTCGTCGCAATACTGATCCTCATGGCCGGCGTATATGCGGCGCGCTGGGTGGGCGCCGCCTTCAACGGGTGGCTGGGTAAGCTCAACCTGGAGCCGCCGGTGCGCCTGCTGCTCGTGCGGGTCGT
Organism: Pseudomonadota bacterium; assembly: GCA_031408275.1. GTDB lineage: Bacteria > Pseudomonadota > Gammaproteobacteria > Burkholderiales > SG8-39 > SZAS-79. Next base: position 5,499 of record JANNWA010000003.1, on the reverse strand, counting down.
GCGCCTGCTCATCGTCGGCCTGTTCTTGATCATGGCGCTGCAGAACCTGGGTGTGGACCTGCTGCCCCTCATCGCGGGCGTGGGCGTGGCGGGCGCGGGCATAGCGCTGGCGATGCAGGGCGTGCTGGGCAACCTGGTGGCGGGCCTGACCATCATATTCACGCGGCCGTTCAGGGTGGGCGAGTACGTGTCCATGGTCGGGGTGGAGGGGCGCGTGGAATCGATCGAACTGTTTTCGACCCGGCTCAGCCATACCGACCAATCGATGGTCGTGGTGCCGAACCGCAAGATCGTCGGCGAAATCCTGCACAACTACGGCCAGATCCGGCAGCTGGACCTGAGCGTCGCGATCGGGAATGCGGACGACCTCGGCCGCGCCCTGGCGGCGATCGAGGAGGTGGTCAAGGCGAATCCGCGCGTGCTGAAGGAGCCCGCCGCAATCGTCGGGGTCAAGGCCCTTGCGAATGCCTCGATCAGCATAGCCGTGAAGCCCTGGGTTGCGGTCCCGGACTACGTGTCCGCCGGGGGCGAAATCAACCAGGCGATCGTCGAGAAGTTCCGCGCTGCGGGGGTCTATTACCCGGCAGCGGTGCAGGAACTGCGCCTTGTGGGGGGCGGGACCGTCGCTCCCCTCTCCTGACGCCGCTCAGGTTTCCGCGCGGCGTTCCCCGGTCGACGCGAAGACCGCGCTTGCACGCACGATCCGCGCGCTTCCACAGTGGATGTAGCAATTCGCAAACGTGAGCCGCCCGCCGCTTTTCTGCACATCGGTGCGCACCTCGAGCCAGTCGCCCACTTTGGCGCTGCCCGCGTAGTCGATGGTCAGGCTCGCCGTCACCGCGGCCTTCGGCGGATCCGACAGGAACGCGATCGTATAGCCGAGCGCGAGGTCGGCGAGCGTCGCCAGCAGCCCGCCATGGACGATGCCACGAGAATTGCAGTGTTTTTCCGCGGCGCGCAGGCCGATGGTGCGCGCTGCGCCTTCGCCTTTCGTATAGAGCGGCCCGACCAGGGTGTTGAACGGGCTGGTGCGCTGGATCGGCTTGAACCCCGCCGGGATGCCGGCTTCAGCGGGCATTTTGCGTGGCGGAAAAATCGCGCAGCAGCTTGCCGGGCAGGCGCGTCATGTCCATAAGGCCATTGGCGTCCGCGATGCGCTGGCCGTTGACCCAAACGCCGTGCACGCCGATGGCCGGCGTGGTGAGGCGTGCGCCGCCGGCTGGCAGGTCGCGCACGCGCCGCTTGGGCCCGCGATCGACGGTCTGCGGATCGAACAGCATGAGGTCGGCGGCTTTGCCGACCTGCAACACTCCGCGGTCGCGGATCCCGAACAGCTGGGCCGGCTGCCCTGTGAGCCGGTAGACCGCCTGCGGCAGCGTGAGCACGCCCTTGGCGCGCACCCAGTGGCCGAGCAGGTGCAGCCCGAACCCCGCATCGTTGAAGAAGGTCAGGTGCGCGCCTGCGTCCGAAAGCGACACGAGGCTGTAGGGGTGCGTGATCAGGCGGGTGACCGCTTCCTCGTCGGAGTTCATGGTCAGCGCGACAAACACGGTCTTCAGGTCCTCGGCCAGTGCGAGGTCGAAGAAGAAGTCGAGCGGATCCTTGCCCGCTTCCGCAGCGAGCTCGGCCAGCGTGCGCTGCTCGTACCTCGCGTGCTCGGGTTTCACCGTTTCGACAACCTGCACCTTGTGCCACTCGCCGTTGAAATTGCGCACGTGGGCCGGGCGCGCGAGTTCGTCGCGGATCGACTGGCGGAAGGCCGGGTCGGCAAGCATCGTCTTGCGCGCCTCGCCCTTGAGCGCGAATGCGGGCTGCCAGGCGGCCAGGCTCTCGATCGGGTAGGGCGACTCGAGCGTGAAGTCGAACGACAGCGGGCAGCAGGAGATCGCGCCCATCATGACCCGTCCGCGGCCGTTGGCTGCGCTGATCGCGTCGAGTTCGTCGAACACGACATTGGGGTTGGTCGGGTTGTGCAACAGCGCGGCAACGATCACTGGCCGGCCGCTTTCGGCCGCGAGCGATTCCAGGAAGGCGGGCTTGCTCTGCCCGCCCTTGGTGAGCATGAAGACGCCGCGCCCCGAGTCCTTGAGGCTCGTGACCAGCGTGCGCAGCTCGGATTCGTCTGCGAGGCGCGAAGGCATGGGCAACCCGCCATGGCCGTTGTGCGCGGGCGAGGTCGAGGTCGCAAACCCGATGGCGCCGGCCTGCATCGCCTCGACCACGATGGCTCGCATCTGTGCGACTTCGTCCGGGGTGGCGGCCCGCTTGGGCGCATCCGCGCCCATCACGAAGGTGCGCATCGAAGAGTGGCCGACGAAGGCGGCGATGTTCAGCGCCGAGCCCTGCCGCTCGAGCATGTCCATGTATTGCGGGAAGCTCTCGAACTCCCAGCGGATGCCCGCGCGCAGCGTCTCGATGCCCATGCCCTCGACCTGCGTGAGGTTCTGCATCACCAGTTCGCGGTCCTGCGGCTTGCAGGGCGCAATGGTGAAGCCGCAGTTGCCGATGATCGCCGTGGTCACGCCGAGCGCGGGCGAGGGCGTCGCATACGGGTCCCAGGTCAGCTGCGCGTCGTAGTGCGTGTGGTTGTCGATGATGCCGGGCATCAGCGCAAGGCCGCCCGCATCGATCGTTTCTTTTGCGGGGCCGTCCACCTTGCCCATCGAGGAAATGCGGCCGTCCTTGACGGCGAGGTCCCCGTGCACGCGGGGCGAGCCCAGGCCGTCGTAGAGGATTGCGTTGCGGATCAGTAGGTCGTTCATGGTGCTGCTAGGATAGCGCCTCCCCATTCATTCGTCTCCCACACACAATGAAACAGTTCGAGATTCCCGGGCAGGTCGCGGTCGTCACCGGCGCCGCACACGGCATAGGGCTTGCCACTGCGAAACTGCTGGCGGAGGCGGGGGCTTCGGTGGCGCTGCTGGACATCGACGGGGACGCGGCCAGTGCAGCCGCCGCAGGCATCGGCCCCAATTCCGCAGCCTGGGCCTGTGACGTGACGTCTGAACCCCGGGTGGAATCGGTGTTTGCCGAGATCGTGGCGCGCTTCGGGCGCATCGACGTGCTCGTCAACAACGCCGGCGCGGCGGTAAGGAAACCCGCTGTCGAGATCTCGATGGAGGAGTGGAAGCGCGTGCTGGACCTCAACCTGGGCGCCACTTTCCTGTGTGCTCGCATCGCGGCGCGGGTGATGCAGAAGCAGGGCGGGGGTGCCATAGTGAACCTCGCCTCGATCATGGGGTTCTCTGGAGGCATCTTCCCGAACGCGTCCTACCAGGCCTCGAAGGGCGGGGTGGTGAACCTCACGCGGGCGCTCGCGCTCGAGTGGGCGGAACAGAACATCCGCGTCAACGCAGTGGCCCCGACTTTCGTGAAGACCGACCTGACCGTGCCGATCTTCACCAACCCCGAGGTGCTAGCCAAGGTCATGGCGCACACGCCGCTCGGCGTGCTGCCGGAAGTAGGCGACATCGCCGCCGCGATCCTCTACCTCGCGAGCCCGGCGGCGCGCTGCGTCACTGGCGTCACGCTGCCCGTGGACTCGGGGTACCTCGCACGCTAGAATCCGGCCCCGCGCAGCCAGGAGCGCAGTTTCAGGAATAGCGCTGATACGGCAGGTGTTCTGCCAGAGTGCGAACCATCTACGGAGCCGTGTCAGTGCATTTCAGTTCCATCCAGGGTATCGCGGCATGCGTCGCGGCCTGCACTTTTGTCGCTTCGCCTGCGCGTGCCCACGAACCCGAAGACGCGGTCGTCGTCACCGGCAAATACAACAACGACGTCGGGACCTGGGATTCGGCCAGCCAGGGCGCCATCACCGGCGAGGGCATCGCGAAGCGACCGTTGCTGCGCCCGGGCGAGGTGCTCGAGTCGGTGCCCGGAATGATCGTCACGCAGCACAGCGGCGACGGAAAGGCGAACCAGTATTTCCTGCGCGGCTATAACCTCGACCATGGCACGGACTTCGCCACGTGGATCGACGGCATGCCCGTCAACATGCCGGGCCACGCGCACGGCCAGGGATACATGGACCTCAACTTCCTGATCCCGGAACTGATCCAGAAGGTGGGATTCAACAAGGGGCCGTACTTCGCCGAGGACGGCGACTTCGCCTCGGTCGGGTCGGCGCGGATCGCCTACCTCAATACGCTGCCCGCCTCGCTTGCGACGCTGACGGGCGGCTCTTTTGGCTATCGCCGCGCATTGGTGGCGGGCTCCCCGGATGCCGGACCGGGGCACCTGTTGTATGCCTTCGAGTTCGAACACAACGACGGACCCTGGGAAAATCCGAGCAATTTCAGGAAGGCCAACGGCGTCCTGCGCTATTCGCACGGCACGGCGGCCAACGCGTTCAGCGTTACCGGCATGGCCTACGCGGGCAAGTGGAATTCGACCGACCAGATCCCGCTGCGCGCGGTCAATTCCGGATTCCTAGGCCGCTTCGGCACGGTCGATCCGACCGACGGCGGGAGCGCGAGCCGCTACAGTCTGTCGGCCGACTGGAAGCAGTCCGAGGGCAATGTCAGCCGGGTTGCGTCGCTCTATGCGATCCGCTCGAAGCTCGACCTGTTTTCCAACTTCACCTATTTCATGAATGATCGGGTCAACGGCGACCAGTTCCACCAGGCCGAAAGACGCGCGATTGCCGGGGGCGCGTTTTCCCAGAGCTGGGTGGGCAGGGTGGGCGAGTACCAGTCGGTGACCACGGCCGGAATCCAGTTCCGGCAGGACACGCTGTCGCCGGTGGCGCTCTACAACACGGCGGCGCAACGACGGCTGAGCGTCGTACGGGAAGACCGTGTGCGGGTGCGCAGCGTCGCGCCGTATGTATCGAACACCATCGAGTGGACCGACTGGTTCAAGACCATTGCGGGGCTCCGTGCGGATAACCAAAGGTTCAGCGTCAGCAGCGACAACCCGGCCAACTCCGGCAATGCCTCGGCCTCGATGCTCTCGCCCAAGTTGTCGCTCGCCTTCGGCCCGTGGAGCGACACGGAGTATTTCCTCAACTGGGGGCGGGGCTTCCACAGCAATGATGCGCGCGGCACGACGATTGCGGTCGATCCCGCCACGGGCGCCGCCGCCAACCGCGTCAACCCGCTCGTGCGCACCACAGGGTACGAAGCCGGGCTGCGCAGCCAGCCGCTCACCGGCCTGACCACTTCGGTCGCACTCTGGACTTTGAACCAGGCGTCCGAACTCGTGTTCACCGGCGATGCCGGCACGACCGAGCCCAGCCGCGCCTCGACGCGCACGGGCCTGGAGTGGCTGGCGCAGTACCAGCCGCGTTCGTGGGTGATCTTTGACGGCTCGCTCGCTTTGACCCGCGCGCGGTTCACGGAATTCGATCCTGCAGGCCCGTACATTCCCGGCGCCCCCGACAAGGTCATTTCGGCGGGCGTTACCCTGGACAGCAAGGAGGGCTGGTTCGGCAGTGCGCGCTGGCGTTACTTCGGGGCGCGGCCCTTGATCGAGGACAACAGCGCGCGCTCGAAGGCG
>JANNWA010000002.1:0-8376 GCA_031408275.1 Pseudomonadota bacterium | reverse complement strand
CCGCCGGTGTCGAACGTGAGTGCCTTGATTTCCATTCTTCGCCTCTCAGGGATTGCGCCCGCCGTCGTCTTCCGGGCCGGGATACAGCGGCGCGGCGCGATGCAGGAAGTCCAGCTGTTTGCGCACGCGCGAGCAGGAAGTGCAGATAAGCAGGTGCAGGCGCAGCGACGCGCGCTGCCCCAGGCCGAGGTCCCGGTCCAGTCCCTGCGACATCAGCCGGCTGGCCTCCTTGCAGCTGATCATCATCGGCCGCCCGCCGCGATCCATTTGCGCTCGAGGCATTCGCGCAGCCTCATCCGCGCGCGGTACAGCAGCACCCAGCAGTTCGAGTCGCTTATCGACAGGGTCGCGCAGATTTCCGCGGTGTCGAGGCCCATGACTTCACGCATGGCGAAGGCCTTGGCGGTCGTTTTCGGCAGGCTCTCGAGGCATTCCTCCAAGACATCGAAGAACCGCTGCCGCGACAGCGTTTCCTCCGGGTTTCCCCAGTCCGCGGGAGTGTCCGCGTAATGCCCGTCCGGCTTGAACAGGACGTCCATGTCCCCGGGCGAGCTCTCGTACTCGTCGAGGTCGAGGCTCTGTTCGCGGCTGGTCTTGCGGATCGAGTCGATGATCTTGTGCTTGAGGATCCCGATCAGCCAGGTGCGCACCGACGAGCCGCCGGCGAACCCCAGCGCGCCCCGGATCGCCGCCAACATGGTCTCCTGCACCGCATCCTCGGCCTGGGCGTGGTTGCGCAACTGCAGCATCGCGTACTTCAGGAGTTGGGGACGGTGCTGGTCCAGGTCCCGGGCGTCCAGCTGGTCTCGCGAATCCAGTGCCATTGGCGCTGACCGTAGTCGGGTGTGAATCGCGCGAATCTATGGCTTCGGCCGGCGAAACGCAAGCCGTCCAGCCGCCTTGCTCGATTGCCCGGCTCATGCGATCACCGCAAGGTCCAGCGTGTCTTCGACGCCCGCAACGCTGCGTCCGGTGCGTAGTTCACGCGCGCGGGTGTCGTCGTAGCCCTGGCTGACCGCGGATTTCACTGCTGCGGCGGTGGTCAGGGCGAGAACATTCTCGGCCTTGGTGTGGTTCTGCAGCTTGGCCGCCCGGTTCACCGGGTCGCCAATGACCGCGTATTCGAGCCGTCCCTCGTCCCCGATTGCGCCGCAGGTCACGGTGCCGACAGCGATGCCGATCCCCACGCCCGGGGCGGGCAAGCCCGCGGCCCTGCGCGTCCCGGCCCAGGCGTCCATGGCGTCGATGAGCTGTTCCGCGGTGCGCAGCGCGTCGGCTGCGTAGGTGGTTGTCATCCGGGTGGCGCCGAAAGTGACCATGATCCCGTCGCCCAGGTAGGTGGTGATGCTGCCGCCGTTCCTGCGGATGACCGGCACCGCGATGCGCTGGTATTCCCCGAGCAGGGCGATCAGCTCCTGCGGCGGAAGCGTGGATGCAAGCCGCGTGAAGCCGCGCATGTCCACGAACATCGCCGCCGCCTCGGTCTGCCGGCCTTGCCCGGGCTGGAGGATCTCGTCGGAGCCGACGATCGTCGCGGCGATCTCCGGCGAGAAGAAGCGCGACAGTTGCGCGGCGGCGGCCTGCTCCGCGACCGAGCGATGCAGGAGCGACCGGGCGCGGGCCGCGGCGATGGCGAGCAGGGCCGAGACCATCAGTATGGAAATGATCTTGTCCACTTCGCCGCCGATCAGTATGTGGAGCGATGTCATGTAGGCCACGTAGTCGCGCGTGACCAGTTCACGGCCGCCCGGCGCCATGATTGCGATTGCCACCAGGATGATCCAGCCGGCGGCAGCCGAGACGCCGGCGAACAGCACGTAGATCGGCGCGAGGCTGAGGGCCCTCAGTGCGATGAAGATGAACACGTACAGCACTGTCGGGGCCTTGAGGTAGAAGGCGGCAGGCTGGCCGTACTGGATATGGAAGCTCCAGATGGTCACCATGAGCACGGAGACGTCCACGACGACCGAGCACATGAGCATCGGATGGCCCAGCTTGTTGCGGTAGGCGAGATAGAGGCGCCAGGCTGTGAACGCGGCATAGACGCCGAGCGCCCAGGGCACCGGGCGCAGGATCGTGTCCTCGGAAAAAGTCTTGCGCGAAAGCGTGTAGAACACTGCAAACACGAAAACCAGGCTCGCCTGGATCCATCCCGCGAGGATTTCGTTGCGCTGGCGATGCCGGTCCAGGTCGCGCTGCACGTGGCTGGGCAGGTCGCCGAGCTCCGCCCCGGTCAGCCAGTCGCGCGCCCGGCTCCACGGGCTGGGCAGCGCCCCTGGGAGCCGGACCGGTGGATTTGCAACCATTGTGTCGTGTCTCCGTTTCACCGGGTAGTCGGGATTGCAGCCGCATTCCTTACATCCGGGACAGTGTGCGCGGCGCGCAAATCTGCTATATCTCGCGCCAGTCCATCACCGGGTTAGCCTCATGCTACATCTGACGCGCCGTTCATTCATCCTGCTGCTGCTTGCGCTGGGCGCGTGCGCCCAGCTGCCGCCTGGCTCCGGCGCCCGGCCGCCGGTCATATTCGTCCACGGCAATGGCGACACGGCCGCCCTGTGGACGACCACCGTGTGGCGGTTCGAGTCCAACGGCTACGACCGCAAGCTCCTCCACGCGATCGACTTTCGCTACCCGCTGGCCCGCAGCACGGACGCCAAGCCCCAGCCTCTGAGGTCCTCGGCGGCCGAATCGATGCAGGAACTCGCGACCAAGGTAGCGGAAGTCCGCAAGCTCACCGGGCAGGACAAGGTGGTGCTGGTGGGCAATTCGCGCGGCGGCAACGCCATCCGCAATTACATCAAGAACGGGGGCGGGGCTGCCTACGTTTCGCACGCGATCCTCGGCGGCACTCCGAACCACGGCGTGTCCGACTGGGAGGAGTCGCTCGGCAACGAGTTCAACGGCAAAGGGCCGTTCCTCACCCAGCTCAATGCCGGCCCGAACGAGGTCGTGGACGGAGTGCGGTACATGACCATCCGCAGCGACAACAACGACAAGTTCGCCCAACCGGACGGTTTCTTCCTCGGCAAACCCGGGCGCGCGACGGGGGTGGGCTTCGACGGCCCCGAATTGAAGGGTGCGCAGAACGTAGTGATCCCGAAGATCGACCATCGCGAAACGTCTTACGACACACCCGCGTTCGCGGAAATGTTTCGTTTCATCACCGGCCGCGCACCGGACCGGCTCAGCATTGCGACCGAAAGCCGGCCGGTCCTGAACGGCAAGGTCAACGGCATGGAAGGCGGCGTGCCGACGAACCTGCCCGTGGCGGGCGCAAGGGTGGATGTATACGAGGTGTCGCGCGACACCGGCGCGCGCCGTGGGGCCGCCGTGCACTCGAAAACCACCGGGGCCGACGGCCTGTGGGGGCCGTTCGACGCGCGGCTGGACACGCACTACGAGTTCGTCGTTGCGGCGCCAGGGCACTCCATTACGCATGTCTACCGTTCGCCCTTCCCGCGCTCGAGCGACATCGTCCACCTGCGCCCGGCCACCATCGCCAAAGCCGACGCGTCCGCGGGCAGCGTGGTGTCGATCAGCAGGCCGCGCGGCTATTTCGGGCACGGGCGGGACATTTTCACGCTCGACGGCAAGGTGCCGCCGGGCATCAACGAGGGCGTGCCGGGCGCCGCAACAGGCAAGCTGCTGTTGCCTGACGGACCCATGCGGGCGGTGCCGGCGCGATTCAACGATGAGCACATCACCGTGCAGAACTGGCCGGCGAGGGACGGGCATATCGTTTTCGCCGAGTTTCACTACTAACCGGGACGGGGAAGCAAGCCATGCCGAAAGCACTCTGGAACGAGAAGGTCATCGCGGAATCCGAGCGTATCGAGACCGTCGAGGGAAACACCTATTTCCCGCCCGGCGCGATCCGCAAGGAGCACCTGGGGCCGAGCGACACCCATACGACCTGCCACTGGAAGGGCATCGCCAGCTATTACGACGTCATCGTCGACGGCAAGGTCAACAAGGATGCGGCCTGGTACTACCCGGACCCCACGCCGGAAGCGAAACACATCAAGGACCACATCGCGTTCTGGCGCGGCGTGAAAGTGGAGGAATGACCCGGAAATGACAGCGAGAATCGAAATGCACACGGCTGCGCCGGCCGCATACAAGGCGATGCGCAGCCTGTCTGAATATACGTCCACCTGCGGCCTCGAGCCGGCGTTGCTGGAACTCGTCAAGACACGCGCTTCCCAGGTCAACGGCTGCGCCTACTGCATCCAGATGCACACGCGCGAAGCCAGGAAGATGGGTGAGACCGACGAGCGCCTTCACCTGCTCGCCGCGTGGCGCGAAACGGTTCTCTACACCCCGCGCGAGCGGGCCGCGCTGGCCTGGACGGAGGCGCTGACGCTGCTCACCGAAGAGCATCCGCCCGATCCGGTCTACGAGGAAGTGCGCGCGCAGTTCAGCGACGAGGAGGTGGCGAATCTTTCGCTTGCGATCGCAACGATCAATGCGTGGAACCGGTTGGCGGTTGGCATGCGCTTCGTGCCCAAGCCCTAGGCTGCGCCGCCAAAGCCCGCAAACCGCGCACGTTCTCTTCGAGCATCGAGGGCTGCATGTCCGGTCTCGCCAAGCCAGAACTGTTCGACCGCCTCGCGGTGGGGCACGCGGCGCGGGTCACGGTCGTAACACCCAATCTGCGGCTCGCGCATGAGCTCGGGCGCGAGTTCGACCGCTTCCAGCTCGGGCGCGGCCTTGCGCTCTGGGACGCGCCCGACATCTTCCCGCTCAACGCGTTCGTCGCGCGCGCCTACGAGGACGCGCTGTACTCCGGGCTCGGCTCGCGCCTGCCGCTCCTCCTCACGCCGGCGCAGGAGCAGGCCCTGTGGGAAGACATCGTCGGACGTTCCGAAGAGAGCGCGAAGCTCCTCGCGCTGCCGCAGGCCGCCGCAGCGGCGCGCGACGCCTGGAAGTCCGCCCACGAATGGCGCCTGCTCGCCGCATTGGAGGGGGCGCGCAAGAACGAGGACGCCGAGGCGTTTTCCGGTTGGGCCGGGCGCTACGAACGCATCGCGCGGCGCGACGGCCATACCGAGGCGGCCCGCCTGCCCGATGTCGTGGCCGGCCTGCTTGGCGAGGCGTGCATACGCAAACCCACGCTGCTCGTGCGCCATGGGTTCGACATCGTCACGCCCCAGCAGGAGGCGCTGTTCGACGCCCTCGCGGAGCAGGGCTGCGCGATCGCCACCTGCGCTCCGAGCGCCCGCGACGCGGGCGTCCGGCGGGTGCGCTGCGCCGACGCGAATGAGGAGATCCGGCACGCCGCCCGCTGGGCCCGGCAGAGGCTCGAGGCCGACCCGGACGCGCGCATCGGCGTGGTCGTGCCCGACCTTGCAAAGCGGCGCAACGCGCTGCGCCGCGTCTTCGCTCAGGTGATGGGAGCCGGACCCGTGCAGCCGTTCAATATTTCGCTGGGCGAACCGCTCACTGCTCATCCGCTGGTCGACGCGGCATTCCTCGCGCTCGAACTCGCGGGTCGCGAAATAGCTTTCGAGCGCGCAAGCTTGTTCGTGCGCTCACCGTTCATCGCTTCCGCCGAAGCCGAGATGGCGCCGCGCGCGCAGCTGGATGCATCGCTGCGGCGGCGGGCCGAGCCCGCACTGACGCTTGATCGGCTGATCGCGCTGGCCGCAGTCCAGGCGCGGCAGGCGCCTGCGCCCGCGCTCGCGCACATGCTCGGCAAGCTCGCCGAGTTCCGGAAAGCCCGGCTGTTCGGTGCGCAGGCCCCCTCCGAGTGGGGCCGCGCCTTCGCGGAGGCATTTGCCGTAGTCGGATTCCCCGGCGAGCGGCCGCTCGATTCGGCCGAATACCAGACGCTCAAGAAATGGCACGACGTGCTGGGCCAGTTCGCGCAGCTCGAGCGCGTGGTCCCGAAAATGGGCTACGGCGACGCCGTCGCGCGCCTGCGCCGCATTGCGGCCGACACCGCCTTCCAGCCCGAATCGCCCGACGTGCCTATCCAGATCCTCGGCGTGCTCGAGTCGGCGGCCTGCGAGTTCGACCACCTCTGGGTGATGGGCTTGAGCGTGGAGGCTTGGCCGCTCGCGGCGCGTCCCAACCCGTTCCTGCCGCTTGCGCTGCAGCGCGCCGCGGGCATGCCCGAGTCCTCCGCGGATGCGTCGCTCGAGCTCGACCGGCGCATCACGCAGGGCTGGCTCGGCGCGGCCGGGGAGGTGGTGCTCTCGCATCCTGAGCGCGAAGCCGATCGCGAACTCGCGCCCAGTCCGTTGATCGCCGCCATCCCCGAGGTGCCGTCGGCGCTGCCCGCCTATCCGGTGTGGCGCGACACGCTTTTCGCCAGCCGCAGCATGGAGCGCATCGAGGATGCTTGCGCGCCGGCATTCGCCGCTCGCGAGTCGCGCGGAGGGAGCGCGCTGATCGGCGACCAGGCCGCGTGCCCGTTCCGCGCATTTGCGCGCCACCGCCTCGGGTCGGAGGGAATCGAGCCTCCCCACGCTGGCCTCGACGCCCTGGAGCGCGGCTCGCTGGTGCATCGCGTGCTCGCAACCGCGTGGGACCGCCTCGAGACCAAGCACGCGCTCGACAGCATTGCCGCCGAAGACCTGCAGTCGATGCTCGAGGCGGCGGCCGGCGAAGCCGTGGCGCGATTCAGGCGCGACCGCCCCACCACACTGGCCGGGCGCTTTGCGCGCATCGAAGAGCGGCGCCTGGCGCGCCGGGCGCGCGACTGGCTGGACCTGGAGCGGGAGCGTGGGGACTTCAGCGTGTTCGCCACCGAGGACAAGCGGACGATTTCGGTCGGCGGCCTGCAGGTCAACGCCCGGCTGGACCGCGTGGACGAGACCGCGGACGGGCAGCGCATCGTCATCGATTACAAGACACGCGCCCCGTCGGTTGGCGCGTGGCTGGGTGGGCGGCCTGACCAGCCTCAGCTGCCGCTCTATCTCACCGGGGCGGAACCCGCGGCGCGGGCGATCGCGTTCGCGCAGGTGCGGGCCGGGGACATGAAACTGGTCGCGCTGGCCGCGGACAAAGGCATCCTTCCCGGCGCGCGCACGCTGCCCGACGGCCGCCTCAGGCAGGCGGCCGATTCGTGGGAAGCACAGCTCGCGGCGTGGCGCGACGAACTGGAGCGCCTCGCGCGCGATTTCGCCGCGGGAACGGCGGCTGTGGATCCCAAGCCGCGCGCCTGCGACTACTGCGACCAGCAGCCCCTGTGCCGCATCCACGAGCGCGAAGGCGGGCCGGGCGAGGAGGACGAGGCGGCGGTATGACGAACGCACTGCCGCCCGATGCCGCGGAGCGCGCACATGCGCTCGATACTCGGCGCTCGTTCATCGTCCAGGCGCCGGCCGGCTCCGGCAAGACCGAGCTGCTGATCCGCCGCTACCTCGCGTTGCTCGGCACGGTGGAGCACCCTGAAGAGATCGTCGCGATCACGTTCACGCGCAAGGCGGCCGCCGAGATGCGCCAGCGCGTGCTGAAGAAACTTGAGGAGATGGGCAGCCCTCTGGCGGAAAACCCGGCGCGTTTGCGCATCCAGACGATCGATTCGCTGTGCGCCTCGCTCACCCGGCAGATGCCGATGCTCTCGAAGTTCGGCGCGCAGCCCGAGAGCATCGAGGACGCGCGCGACCTCTACGAAGAGGCGGCGCTTGCCACGATTGCGCTGGTCGAGGAGCCGGCCGACGGGAAAGTCCCGAACGCGGTCGCGAGCCAGATCGAACGGCTGCTCGACCACCTCGACAACGACGTCGGTCGCGTGCAGGGGTTGCTTGCCGACATGCTCGCGCGCCGCGACCACTGGGTCCGGCACCTCAGGCGCATGGGGCGGGCCGACCTGGAGGCGGCGCTCGTGGCGCAAAGGGCGCGGATCGTCGAAGAGGCGCGTGCCCTGTATCCGCGTGCGGACCCGGGCGATGTCGAAGTCTGGCAGGCGCTTGCGCAATCGCTCCTGACCAAGGAGGGCGAGTGGCGCAAGCGCTCCAAGGAAGCGCAGGCTTATGCGGGCGAGGGTGCCTCCCGCGAGCCGTTGCGCGACATTTTGCAGACGCTGCAGGCCCTGCCGCCCGCGCAGTATTCGGATGGGCAGGCCGAAGTGCTCGAAGCCATCGGCGGCCTCCTGCCGCACGCGATTGCGCAGCTCAAGCTCGTGTTCCAGGCCCGCGGCCAGGTGGATTTCACCGAAGTCTCGCAGGGTGCGCTGCTGGCGCTGGGCGCGGAGGGCGAGCCCACGGACCTGGCCCTCGCGCTCGACTACCGCATCCGCCACCTCCTGATCGACGAGTTCCAGGACACCTCGATCAGCCAGTACGAGCTCGTGGCCAGGCTGACCGAAGGCTGGGAGCCGGGCGACGGGCGCACGCTGCTCGCGGTCGGCGACCCGATGCAGTCGAT
>JANNWA010000001.1:0-25148 GCA_031408275.1 Pseudomonadota bacterium | reverse complement strand
CCATCGAGTCGTGAACGATCCCGGCCGCCTGACCGAGAAATGGTCGGCTTCGATGCTCGCCAAGGGTTTGTCCGAAGGCGTGTACGTCGAGACCGTCGGCCTGGTCGCGATGGTCATGATCATGGACACCTGCCATCGCGCTCTGGGCCTCCCGCTGCGCGATCTTCCGGGGCACACCGCAGGCGAGCCCAGCCGCTACCGTCCGCCGGGCGCAAGAAAGAAAGCCGCCTGGCTGCCGCTGGTCGAGCCCGAGGACACGGTCGAAGCCGACGGCCCGCTGTACCCCAGTCCCAAGGCGGGCTACATCTACCGCGGCCTGTCGCTCGTGCCGCAGGCGGTGCGCGACTACTGGGCGCTCGCCAACTGCCACTACCTGCCCGGCGAGTACGTGTACCAGTTCGGCACGTCGATCCGGGCGATCGAGCGCCCGCAGGTGGAGCTCCTCGCCGCGCGCGTCTCGGCCATGCACCAGTGCGCCTATTGAACGACGGCTCACGCCTACATGCTCCGTGAGAGCATGCAAATCAAGGGACGCCAAGTCGACGTGCGCGGCGTCACCGCGGGGTTCGACGAGACCGTCGACATCCCGCACGCCGCGGCGATGGTCGAATTCGCCGAAGCCGTGGTGACGCGCGACGAAACCCGCACCGCCGCTGCGCGCAGCGCGCTGCTTGCCGCGATTGGCGAAGCGGGCCTGATCGACGCCGCAGCGGTGGTTGCCGCCTTTCACGGGTTTGTGCGCATTGCCGATGCGATCGGAATCCCGTACGACACCGCGGCGCGCGGCAGCGACGCGCCGGAGATCCGCGAACGCGCCGGCGTCAACGAATTTCCCCGCGTGCGCGGCACGCAATAACGGAGCACTCCCCCATGCACATCACCGGCGCCTGCCATTGCGGCAAGATCACCTACGAAGCCGAGGTCGATCCGGACACGGTCAGCGTTTGCCATTGCACCGACTGCCAGACGTTCTCCGGCTCGGCCTTCCGCACATCGCTGCCGGCAGCGAAGGCCGGCTTCCGGCTCCTCACCGGCACGCCGAAGATCTACGTCAAGACCGCAGACAGCGGCAACAAGCGCGCGCAGGCTTTCTGCCCGGATTGCGGCACGGCCCTCTACGCGACCTCGGTGGAGAACCAGCAGGTCTTCGGCCTGCGCACCGGGACCTCCCACCAGCGTGCCCAGCTGATCCCGAAAAAGCAGATCTGGTGCAACTCGGCGCAGGCTTGGGCGATGGACCTAAAGGCCCTGCCGCAAAGCAGCCGGCACCCGGGCTAGGCCCGAGCTCGTACGCGCCACGTACCATCAATTACGCAATCGGTTCGCGGTGAGGTAGGTGACGATGGCGTCAGCGGCCTCCTCCGGCGTGCAAGCCTCGGTATCAATCCGGATTTCCGGCGCAGTCGGCGCCTCGTAAGGGGAATCGATCCCCGTGAAATTCCGCAGTTGGCCCTGCCGCGCCTTCCTGTACAAGCCCTTGGTGTCGCGCCGCTCGGCCGTTTGCAGAGATGCATCCACGTGGACTTCGACGAACTCTCCGGCCGCGAACAACCCGCGCGCCATCTCCCGCTCGGCCCGGAACGGCGAGATGAACGACACCAGCACAATCAGTCCGGCGTCGGCCATCAGTGCGGCCACTTCGGCTACGCGCCGGATGTTCTCAACGCGGTCGGCATCGGTGAACCCGAGGTCGCGGTTCAGCCCATGCCGGACGTTGTCGCCGTCGAGCAGGTAGGTGTGACGGCCTTCGGAGAACAGCTTCTTCTCGACCAGGTTGGCGATCGTGGACTTGCCCGCCCCCGACAGGCCGGTAAACCAAAGCACGCAGGGCGTTTGCTGCTTTTTCGCCGCGCGCGCGGCCTTGTTGATGTCGAGGCGCTGCCAATGGACGTTCGCGTCCCGGCGCAGCGCGAACTGAAGCATTCCGGCCCCAACCGTCGCGTTCGAGTACCGGTCGATCAGGATGAACGACCCGGTGTCCCGGCAGTCCGCGTACGGATCGAATGCGATCGGCTCCGCGGTTTCGAGGTTGCACACGCCGATCTCATTGAGGCCAAGCGTCGTGGCGGCGACATGCTCGAGCGTATCGACGCTGGTGCGGTACTTGAGGCCGATGACCGACGCCGCGACGGTTTTCGAACCTGCCTTGAGCAGGTACGGGCGCCCGGGCAGAAGTGGCTCGTCAGCCATCCAAACCAGCGCGGCCTGGAAATGCGACGCCGCGCCCGCCGGCCGGGCGGCCGGACAAATCATGTCGCCGCGCGACACGTCGAGATCCCCTGAAAGCGTCACCGTCACCGACACACCAGCCTCCGCCGCGCCCACCTGCGCCGCCCCGCGCAGGATGCCGGTGATGCTCGCCTCGCCGCCTGCGGGCAGCACGCGCACCGCGTCGCCTACCGCGGCCCTGCCGCGCAGCACACGGCCCGAGTAGCCGCGAAAATCCTGGTGCGGCCGGTTCACCCACTGCACGATCATGCGCAGCGGCGCGGCGGCGTCCTCGTCCGCAGTGTCGACCGCATCGAGATGCTCCATGAGCGCCGGCCCGGCGTACCAGGGCATGTTCGCGCTGCTCGCGACGATGTTGTCGCCCCTGAGCGCGGAGACTGGAATCGCCGTCACTTCGGCGAGGCCGATGCGGCTCGCAAACCCGCGGAACTCCGCCTCGATTCGCGCGAACGCCTCCTGCGAATAGCCCACCAGGTCGAGCTTGTTGACCGCGAGCACGGCGTGCCTGATCCCGAGCAGGGACGCCAGGCGGGTGTGGCGGCGCGTCTGGGTCAGCACCCCCTTGCGCGCGTCAACGAGGATCACCGCGAGGTCGGCCGTGGACGCGCCGGTCACCATGTTGCGCGTGTACTGCTCGTGCCCCGGCGTGTCCGCGATGATGAATTTCCGGCGCGCGGTTTCGCAATAGCGATAGGCCACGTCGATCGTGATGCCCTGTTCGCGCTCGGCCGCCAGCCCGTCAACCAGCAGCGCGAAGTCCAGCTCGTCGCCCTGGGTGCCGAATCTCCTGGAGTCGCGGGCAAGCGCCGCAAGCTGATCGTCGAGCACCAGCTTTGATTCGTACAGCAGGCGACCGATGAGCGTGCTCTTTCCGTCGTCGACGCTGCCGCACGTGATGAACCGCAGCAGGGTCTTCTCCCGGCACGCTTTGAGCAGTTTCTCAGCCGTGGCCGGCATCAGAAATAGCCCTCGAGCTTCTTCCATTCCATCGACCCTGCGGAATCGTGGTCAATCATCCGGCCGTGGCGCTCGGAGTTCCGCGCACCGTGCGTCTCCATCACGACCTTCTCCAGGGAGTCGGCCGCGCTTTCGATAGCGCCGGTCAGCGGATAGCAGCCCAGGGTGCGGAAGCGGACGCTCCTCACCTGCGGAACCTCGCCGGGTAGAAGCGGCAGGCGATCGTCGTCCACCAGGATCAGCGCACCGTCACGATTCACCACGGGCCGGGGCTTCGCCAGATACAGCGGCACCACCGGTATCTGCTCGCGGTAGATGTACAGCCAGACGTCGAGTTCGGTCCAGTTCGACAGCGGTAATACGCGCACGCTTTCGCCTTTCGCCTTTCGCGCGTTGTACAGCCGCCAGAGCTCGGGGCGCTGGAGCCTGGGATCCCAGCGGTGCTGCGCCGAGCGCATCGAGAAAACCCGCTCCTTGGCGCGCGACGCCTCCTCATCCCGGCGGGCGCCGCTGAACGCGAGATCGAAAGCGTGCCTGTCCATCGCCTGCTTCAATCCCTGCGTTTTCCACGCGTCGGTATGCCGGGAGGAACCGTGCGTGAACGGGTTGATGCCGTCGGCCCTTGCTTGCGGGTTTTCGTGGACGATGAGCCGCAGGCCTCCCTCCGCGGCGACCTTGTCGCGAAACGCGTACATTTCCCGGAACTTCCAGGTCGTGTCCACGTGCAGGAGCGGAAATGGCGGCTGCGAGGGAAAGAATGCCTTCCTAGCCAGGTGGAGCATGACCGAACTGTCCTTGCCGATCGAATACAGCATCACCGGATTGCCTGACTCGGCGACCGCTTCACGGAAGATGTCGATGCTCTCGGATTCCAGCCGGTCCAGCGTATTCAAATCAAGTGCCCCGAAAGATTGCGGCCCGGAGATCGGCAGACCCGAATTAGACCTTCCAGGAGTCCGGTTGGCAATCGCAACATGCCCATAGCGCGATAGACTAGTCGCTGGCTCACAGCATCGGCACTCGGCATGACCTGGGACAAGGAAGTGGATGCGCTGCGCGAACGCCAGCGCCTGGCAAAGGAGATGGGCGGCTCCGAGCGCGTCGAGCGCCAGCACGCGGGCGGCAAGCTCACGGTGCGCGAGCGCATCGACCAGCTGCTCGATCCCGGCACGTTCATCGAGGTCGGCAGCATCGCGGGCAAGTCGCGCTACGACGAGGCGGGCAACCTGTTGTCGCTGACTCCCGCGAGCCTCGTGATCGGCCGCGGCAAGATCGAGGGCCGCAACGTGGTGGTGGCCGGCGACGACTTCACGATCCGCGGCGGCACCAACGAAGGCAGCATCCGCGACAAGCTCACGCGCGTGGAGACCATGGCGCGCGATCTGCGGCTGCCGCTCGTCCGGCTCGTGGACGGCTCCGGCGGCGGCGGGTCGGCGGGCATGATGGACAAGGACGGCCATTCGCGCGTGCCGGGGTACCTCGGCTGGGACCTGGTGGTGGCGAACCTCAACACCGTGCCCGTGATCGGCATGGCGCTGGGCTCGACGGCGGGCCTGGGATCTGCGCGCGTGTGCATCAGCCATTACTCGGTCATGGTGAAGGACACTTCGCAGCTGTTCGTCGCCGGGCCGCCGGTGGTGAACCGGCTGGGGGCGCGCCAGTTCGAGAAGAACGAACTCGGCGGCAGCCAGATCCACACGCGCAACGGCGCGATCGACGACGAGGCCGGGAGCGAGGCCGACGCGTTTGCGCGCGCGAGGCGATTCCTCTCCTACCTGCCGCCCTCAGTGCATGAACTGCCGCCGCGCATGCAAAGCGAAGACGCGCCCGGCCGCAACGTCGACTGGCTGATCGAGGCGATCCCACGCGAGGACCGCAAGGTCTACAAGATGCGACCGATCGTCGAGGCCGTCGTCGACACAGGCTCGTTCTTCGAGATCGGGCGCTACTGGGGCCGCGGCGTGATCACGGGCTTCGCGCGCCTGGACGGCTGGCCCGTGGCGGTGATGGCGAGCGACCCGATGCATTACGGCGGGGCGTGGACGGCGGACGCCTCGCGCAAGGTCGCCCGCTTCACCCAACTCGCACAACTTTTCCACCTGCCGATCGTGCACCTCGTCGACATCCCGGGATTCCTCGTCGGGCTCGACGCGGAACTGACCGCCACCATCCGCCACGGCGTCGCGGCGCTGACCGCGATCCAGCAGACCACCGTGCCGTGGTGCTCAGTGATCGTGCGCAAGGCCTACGGCGTCGCCGCGGCCGGGCATACCAATCAGTCGAGGTATTCCGTGCGCTACTGCTGGCCGTCGATGCGCGCGGGGTCGCTGCCGCTCGAGGGCGGCATCGAGGCGGCCTTCCGCGCGGACATCGCCGCGGCCCCCGACCCGCAGGCCAAGATCGCCGAGCTGCGCGAGCGCCTGCAGCGCCTGGGTTCGCCGCTGCGCACGGTCGAGGCGTTTGCCTACGACGAGATGATCGACCCGCGCGAGACACGTTCATTGTTGTGCGAGTTCGCCAACCTGGCCGCCCCGCTGCGCGAGGCCGGCCGCTCCACTTTCGGATACTTCCCCATATGAGCTCCATCAGGATCTGCACCGAGGTCGCCGGCACCGTCTGGAAGATCGTCGCCGCGGAGATCGAAGCCTAGGCACGTTGTCGGGCAGGTAGAATCCTCCCCGCCATACCCATAAAAACGGAGGAGACCCCCATGATGAAGCGCATTTCAGCCGCAGTCGCCCTGACGCTCGCCGCCGGCGCGGCGTTCGCCCAGACCTACCCGACGAAGCCGATCAGGATCGTGGTGCCCTTCGCACCGGGCGGCACCTCGGACATCCTCGCGCGCGCCATCGGCCCGAAGATGACGGAAACCTGGGGCCAGCCGGTGGTGGTTGAGAACCGCACCGGCGCCAACGGCAACGTGGGCGCCGAATTCGTGGTCCGCTCCGCACCGGACGGCTACACCATGCTGCTGTCGGACGTGGGCGCGCTTGCCATCAACCCGAGCGTCTACACGAACATGGCGTACGACCCGGTGAAGGATTTCTCGCCTGTGGTCATGGTGTCCTACTCGCCGCACGTGCTGGCGGTCCACCCGTCCGTCCCGGCCACGACCATCAAGGAGCTGATCGCGTTCGCCAAGGCGAACCCCGGCAAGCTCAACTTCGCCAACTCGGGCACTGGCGGCGCGCCTCACCTCGCGGGCGTCGACTTCGCGCAGCGCGCGGGCATCCAGTGGGCCTACATCCCGTACAAGGGCGGTTCCGCCGCGGTCACGGACGTGATCGCAGGCGTCTCGAACGTGCTCTTCAACGGCATGCTGGCCACCTACCCTTCGGTGAAGGGGGGGCGCCTGCGTGGCCTCGCGGTCACCAGCGCGGAGCGCGTGCCTTCGGCACCTGAACTGCCGACAGTCGCCGAGTCCGGCATGCCGGGATTCGTGACCGGTTCCTACCAGGGCCTGCTCGCCGCCGCAGGCACTCCGCGCGAGACCATCACCAAGCTGAATGCCGAGCTCACCCGCATCCTCAACACCCAGGACATGAAGGACATGCTGGCCAAGCAGGGCACCGAGGTGCGCGCCGGCACGCCGGAGGCGCTCGGCACGTTCATCGCCAGCGAGAAGACGCGCTGGGCGAAGGTGGTGAAAGAGGCCGGCATCAAGGCGGACTGAAGCATCAATCTTTGACATTTATTCTGGAGATCGGCTCTGGTGGCCGGTCTCCGTCTAGTTTTGTTTCGTTTTTTAGCAAAGGATGACGATGGACCTCCCACAGAACCCCTTCAAGCGCGCGCTCAAGGCGGGCAAGCTGCAGATCGGCCTCTGGTCGAGCCTGTCCTCCAACTACACCGTCGAGGTGATCGCGGGGGCGGGCTTCGACTGGCTGCTGCTTGACCAGGAGCACTCGCCCAACGACCTCGAGAGCGTGCTCTCCCAGTTGCAGGCCGCCGCCGCCTACAAGAGCCACCCCGTGGTGCGGGTGCCCTGGAACGACATGGTCACGATCAAGCGCATGCTCGACGCGGGCGCGCAGTCGCTGCTGATCCCCTACGTCTGCACCGCCGAGGAGGCGAAAGCCGCGGTGTCCTACACCCGCTACCCGCCGGCCGGCGTGCGCGGCGTGGCCGGCACCACGCGCGCCACGCACTTCGGGCGGGTCAAGGATTACGGCAAGCGCGCCCATGAGGAAATCTGCGTGCTGGTGCAGGTGGAAACCGAGGAGGCCATGAAAAACATCGAAGCGATCTGCGCCGTGGACGGCGTGGACGGCGTGTTCATCGGCCCGGCCGACCTGCACGCGTCGATGGGCTACATCGGCGAGACCTCGAACCCGAAGGTGCTGCCGCTGATCGAGGACGCGATGCGCCGCATCCGCAAGGCCGGCAAGGCCGCCGGCTACCTCACCCCGCTCGAGGCCGACGCGCGCCGCATGATCGCCGCAGGCACCAACTTCTGCGCCGTGGGCGCGGACGTGGGGATCCTCGCGCGCGGCGCCGAGGCCCTGTGCGCCAAATTCAAATCCTGACCGGAAGGAACCCGCCCATGAAGCACGACATCATCATCGTCGCGAAGCTGCACCAGCCCACGCAGGAAATCCTCGAGAAGGAATTCAACGCGCACAAACTGTACGAGGCCAAGGATCGCGCCGCTTTCCTCAAGGAACTCGCGCCCAGGATCAAGGCCGTCGCCAGCGGCGGGCCGGGCGTCAACGCGGCCATGATGGACGCCCTGCCCAACCTCAAGCTGATTTCCCACTTCGGCGTGGGCTACGACTCGGTCGACGTCGATGCGGCCAAAAAGCGCAACATCCGCGTCACCAACACGCCGGACGTTCTCAATGACTGCGTTGCGGACACGGCGATGGCACTGACGCTGAACGTCATGCGCAAGTTCCCGCAGTCCGAGGCCTACCTGCGCTCGGGATTCTGGGAGGCGCGCGGCGGCTATCCGCTCAGCACGTCGCTGGGCGGCAAGACCATGGGCATCGTCGGCCTCGGCCGCATCGGCGAGGCGATCGCCAAACGCGCCCAGGCGTGCGGCATGAAAATCGCGTACCACAACCGCAACAAGAAGGCCGTCGCCTACCCGTACTACCCGGACCCGGCGGCGCTGGCCAAGGCCTCCGATGTCCTGATGCTGGTCACACCCGGCGGCGCGGAGACGAAGAACCTCGTCAACGCCAAGGTGCTCGACGCGCTGGGGCCTAAAGGCTACCTCGTGAACATCTCGCGCGGCTCGGTGCTCGACCAACCGGTGCTGCTCAAATACCTGCAGGAAGGCCGCATCGCCGGCGCGGGCCTCGACGTGTTCGCCGAGGAACCCAAGGTGCCCGCCGGGTTCTATGCGCTGGACAACGCGGTGCTGTTCCCCCACGTGGGCAGCGCCACGCACGAGACGCGCTTCGCGATGGGCATGGTGCAGGTGGACAACATCCGCGCCCTGTTCGCCGGCAAGCCGCTGCTCACGGCGGTGGTTTAGAACCGAATCTAAAACTTCAGCGCGCGCTGCATGGCCGGCCGGGCGGCCATTTCGGCGGCCCAGCGATCGACGTTGGGCAGGCCTTCGCACAGGTGCGGGATCACGCCCTTGGCGCGGGCGACCGTTCCATACAGCGCGAAATCGGCGATCGTCACGACCTTGCCCGCGGCGTAACGCCGCCCGGCGAAGGTGGTGTCCCACACCCTGAGGTACTCGCACCAGCGGTTCTCGAACATCTCCGCCGTGGGACGGTGCGGGTCCTTGGAGCGAATGATCCCGAAGATCGTGCCGAGGATGGGCCCCATATCGGTCGCCGCGCTCATGAGCGCCTGCGAGAACGCCGGCCGCGCGGCCGGGGCCGTCGGGATGAACTTGCCGGACTTCTCCGCGCAGTAGACCAGGATCGCCATCGACTGGGAGAGCGTCACCTTTTTGCCGCCGGGGCCGTCGTGGTCGACGATCACCGGAATCTGCCCGTTGGGATTCAGGGCCAGGTACGCGGCCGTCTTGTTCTCGCCCTTGGCGAGGTCGATCGGGTGGAAGTTGTAGGGGAGCCCGCATTCCTCGAGGGCGATCCGGGCGCGCATCCCGTTGGAAGTGCCGGCGGCATACAGGTCGATCATGATCTTCTCCGTTGAAAAAAAAGCCTATTCGAGGCGGATGTTGGCGCGCTTTGCGACGCCGTCCCATTTGCGGATCTCGGCCTGCAGGAAAGCG
Organism: Pseudomonadota bacterium; assembly: GCA_031408275.1. Lineage (GTDB taxonomy): Bacteria > Pseudomonadota > Gammaproteobacteria > Burkholderiales > SG8-39 > SZAS-79. The sequence continues at coordinate 15,766 of JANNWA010000001.1, read as the reverse complement.
GCGAACTCGGCGGGCCCTGCCGCCGATACGGTCGCGCCCAGGCCGGCGAGCTTTTCCTGCATGTCGGGCAGCTTGAGGATGCGCACGAACTCCGCATGCAGCTTGTTGATGATCGCGACCGGCGTCCCCGCCGGGGCCATCACGCCGCCCCAGGAAAACGACTCGTAGCCGGGCACGCCCGCCTCCTGCATGGTCGGCACGTCGGGCAGCGAGGCGACGCGCGTCTTGGTGCCCACCGCCAGCGGCCGCAGCTTGCCCGAGCGGATGTGCGGCGTGGCGGCGACGACCGTCGGCAACGTCATCGTCACCTGCCCCGACATGGCGTCGGCCATCGCCTGCGCGTCGCCCTTGTAGGGAATGGACGTGAGCGACACCCCGGCGAGCGAGGCCATGAGTTCGACGCCGAGGTGGTTCGACGAGCCGTTCCCACCGTTGCCGTAGTTGACCTTGCCGGGATTGGCGCGCGCGAAGTCGAGCAGGTCCTTGAGCGTCTTCGCCTCGAACGCGGGCGCCACTACGAGCACCTGCGGCACCAGCGTGGTGAGGGTGATCGGCGCGAAGTCCTTTACCGGGTCATAGGGGAGCTTTGCGTAGATGGCCGGGTTGATCGCGTTCGGGCCGAGGTTGGCGAGCAGCAGGGTGTAGCCGTCGGGCGGTTGCTTGGCGACGTGCTCCAGGGCGACGATGCCGTTGGCGCCCGGCCGGTTGTCGATGATCACCTGCTGGCCCCAGGCCTCGGTCACCTTCTGGCCGATGAGGCGCGCGGTGACATCCGACGCGCCCCCGGGCGGATAGGGCACCACCAGCCGGATGGGTTTGGACGGATAAGCGTCCTGCGCATGCGCAGGCCACGTGAGGACCGCAAGCAACGCGGCCGCAAGAAACGCGCGGATCAATGCGGCGCACATTGCATTCATGGTCCCCTCCCCTTGTCGGTCCGCCGCTATGATACCTGCCTGACACCATGCACATGAACGACGAGTTTGATTTCATCGTAGCGGGCGCCGGAACGGCGGGATGCGTGCTCGCGGCGCGCCTGTCCGAGTCCGGGCGCCATAGCGTGTTGCTGCTGGAGGCGGGCGGCGAGGCCCGCAGCCCCTGGATCAGCGTGCCGATCGGGTACGCGAAGCTCTTTGGCAATCCGCGCTACAACTGGATGTATTCCACCGCACCGGAACCGGGGTTGAACGGCCGCATCCTCGACCAGCCCTGCGGCAAGGTAATCGGCGGCACCGGCTCCATCAACGGCATGCTGCACATCCGCGGCCAGCGCGAGGACTACGAGCGCTGGCGCGACGCGGGCAACCCCGGCTGGGGCTGGGAGGACGTGCGTCCCTGGTTCGAGAAATCGGCGCTGGCCGTGTCGCCTCCGCCGCAGGCGCACCCGCTCGCGGACGCGTTCATCGCCGCAGCAGCCGAGGCCGGCATCCCGCCGAACGAGGATTTCAACGGTCCGCGGCAGGAAGGCGCGGGCTACTACAAGCTCAACACGCGCTCAGGGTCCCGCTCCAGCGCCGCGACAGCCTACCTGCATCCGGCACGCGGGCGCGCGAACCTGGCCGTGGCCACGAACGCGACGGTCTCGCGCGTGACCATCGAAAACGGCGTTGCCACGGGCGTTGAATATCGGCGCGGGAACGAAACGCTCAGTGCCCGCGCGCGCCGCGAGGTAGTCGTCGCGGGCGGCACGTTCAACTCGCCCAAGATCCTCCAGCTTTCGGGGATAGGGCCCGCGGCGCGGCTCCAGGAACTCGGGATCCCGGTCGTGCGTCACCTGCCCGGCGTGGGCGAGAACCTGCAGAACCATTTCCGCGCGAGCGTCGTGTTCCGCTGCCGGCAGCCGGTGACGCACAACGATGTGATGGCGAGCCTGCCCAAAAAGATCGCGATGGTCCTCGAGTACGCCTTCTTCCGCACCGGCCCGATGGCGGCAGGCACGTATGCGGGCGGGTTTTTCCGCTCGGGGCCGCAAGCTGCTACGCCCGACTTGCAAGCCACCTTCTGGACCTACAGCGTCTCCCGGCGCGACGCGGGCGGCGTGGTGCTGCACCCGTTCCCGGGCTTCACGATGAACGCAGTCATCCTGCGCCCGCAAAGCGTGGGCTCGGTGCGCCTTGCCGACGCTACGCCGGACACGCCCCCGCTGATCCAGTACAACCACTTGGCGGCCGACTACGACCGGCAGACACTCCTCGCCGGGCTGCGCCTGATGCGCAAGCTTGCCGGCATGCCGGCGATGGCGAAATTCTCAGGGGAAGAACTGCTGCCGGGTGTGGCCGCCGATACCGACGCTGACCTGCTCGACTATGCGCGGCGGACCGGCAACTCGGTCTACCACCCGGTGGGCACCTGCAGGATGGGCAGCGATCCGGCGGCGGTCGTGGACGCGCAGCTGCGCGTGCGTGGCATAGCGGGGCTGCGCGTGGCCGACGCCTCGGTCATGCCGTGGGTCACCTCCGGCAACACCAATGCGCCTACCGCGATGATCGCCGAGCGCGCGGCGGGCTGGATGCTTGGCGAGGCGGCGTAGGCGCATGATGGTGGCTGGGCGCATGGCAAGGATCATCGCGAGCGGCGCGCTCGCGCTGCTGCTATCCGGATGCGCGCCCGCATACCTGTCGCCGCTCGAGCGCGACCACCCGCTGGTGGGTCGCATCTGGGACACGCGCGCGCAAACGTTCGTGACTCGCGATGCGCTCATCCAGCGCGCGGCCAGTGCGCGCCTCGTGCTGCTGGGCGAGATCCACGACAACGCGGACCATCACCGCCTGCAGGCCGAGGTGCTGGCCGCGCTGCTGAAGGCAGGCCGCACCCCAGTTCTGGCCATGGAGCAGTTCGACCTCGAACACCAGAGCGCGCTGGATGCGGCGCGCGCACAGGGCGTTCGCGATCCGGAACGCGTCGCCGACGCGGGCCGTTTCGACCGCAGGAGCTGGATCTGGCCGCAGTATCGGCCCCTCGTTGAAATCGCGGTCGCCGCGAACCTTCCGCTCCTCGCCGCCAACCTGTCGCGCGAGGATGCGCGTGCAGTGGTGAAGACGGGCCGGCCTGCCGAGGGCGTGCCGGCAGCCTCCGCCGAGGACCGCGCCGCGCTCGAAAAAGACATCGTCGACGGCCATTGCGGCTATCGCCCGCCCCCGAACGTACTGACAGGCATGGTGGAGGCGCAGCGCGCGCGGGATGCACGGATGGCTGGGGTGCTGGCGCGCGCCGACGGAAAAGGCGCGGTCCTCATTGCCGGTGTGGGGCACACGCGGCGCGAGCGCGGGGCGCCCGCGTACCTGCCCGTGGGGCTGCGCCCCGAGGTCCTGTCCATCGCCTTCCTGGAAGTCGAGGCCGGGCGCGCCGAACCCGCCCCGGAATACGCGGCCTCCTATGACCTGGTCTGGTTTACGCCGAGGGTTGACCGCGAAGACCCCTGCGCAGCCTTTCGCAAGCGTTAGAATCCTCACCGCCGTACCAACGAGGAGACAAAAAAATGAAATTGACGCGCTTTGCCCTGGCCGCCCTGCTGGCTGCGATTTCCACCGGGTCGTTCGCCCAGGCCTGGCCGAACAAGCCCATCAAGTACATCGTCCCGTTCGCCGCAGGCGGCACCACGGACATCCTGGGCCGCATGATCGGCGCCAAGCTCGCCGAGGCGCTCGGCCAGCCCGTGGTGGTCGAAAACCGCGCCGGCGCGGCCGGGGCGCTCGGCGTCGAGATGCTGGCCAAGAGCCCACCCGACGGCTACACCTTCGGCGGGGGCACGATCAGCTCGCACGCAATCAACGTGTCGCTGTATTCCAAGCTGGCCTACGACCCGCTCAAGGACTTCACCCCGATCACGATGCTCGCGACGCTGCCCAACATGCTGATCGTGCACCCGAGCCTGGGCGCGAACACCGTGGCCGAACTGATCGCGGTGCTGAAAGCGAACCCGAACAAGTACTCGTTCGGCTCGGCCGGCAACGGCACCTCGCAGCACATGTCGGGGGAGCTGTTCAAGACCATGACCGGGGTGTCGATGCAGCACATCCCCTACAAGGGCAGCGGCCCGATGATCCCGGACCTGCTCGCCGGCACGATCGCGATGAGCTTCGAGAACATGACCACGGCCTACCCGCCGGCCAAGTCGGGCAAGCTCAAGGCGCTCGCGGTGACGTCGTCGAAGCGCTCGTTCGTCGCCCCCGATGTGCCTACGCTGGCCGAGGCCGGGCTGCCGGGCTACAACATCAGCTCCTGGCAGGCCATGTTCGCGCCGGCCGGCCTGCCGAAAGAGATCCACGCGCGGGTGTATGCCGAGGTCGCCAAGGCGCTCAAGTCCCCGGACGTGGCGAAACGCCTGCAGGAACTGGGGCTGGATGCGGGCGGCATGCCGCCGGAAGAGCTGGCCGCACTGATCAGGGATGACATCCCGCGGCTCGGGAAGATCGTGCGCGATTCAGGTGCAAAAGTAGACTAAAAAACCTGGAAGGCTACCCCTTGCTGAAAGGCGGGGGGACGCCGTCTTCCATCAGCGCCTTGAGGTTGCGCACGTGGCCGAGGTCGCCTTTCGAGTTGAACAGGCCCGTGAGGAAGACGACCGCGAAGCGCGCGAGGTAGGGCATTTTGGAATTCGCGAGGTCCACGGTGTGGGTCAGCACCGTGGTGTCCTCGTCGGCGTGGATCGTGTACGTCTCGAGGATCCACCCGCCCGGTTTCAGGTCTCCGCCCGTGGTGCGGCACACGAGCTTCTCGTTCGGCCGGAACTCGACGAGCTCCGCGTCCGCAAGGTGCGTCTTCTTCTTGCGCAGCCGGTAGGCGATGCGAAAGCGCCAGCCCGGTCCCGGCGCATCGGCCGAGAACGGGATGATCTCCTCGATCTTCGGGTTCCACGCTATCCAGCCGCGCGGCTCGCCGACCCACTGCCAGACGAGCGCCGGCGGCGCCATGATGCGCGCCCGGCCCGTGGAAAGCTCCCACTTCACTGCGCGGCGTATCCCGCCGGCGCCGGCTCGGCCGGGTCGAAGTCGAGCTCGACCTTCGCGCCGTTGGGGTCGAGGAAGAACAACTGCCAGGTGCCGTAGGAAGGGAGCTTGCGCAGCTCATAGGCGAGCCCGTGGGCCTTCAGCTTGGCCACGCTGCCGGCCAGGTCCTGCGCGGTGAACGCCATGTGGTCGAGCACGCCCTTCACGAGTTCCTTTTTGTCCCGCCCCGCGATCACGTGCAGGATCGCGTCGTTGCCGCCCGCGGCGTACAGCCACGCGCCGGGAAACTTGAACGGCGGCCGCGCCCCCGCGGTGAAATCGAGGTGTTCCTTGTAGAAAGCGAGCGTGGCGTCCAGGTCGTCCGTGAGGATGGTGAAGTGGTTCATTGCGGATACGGCCATGATTGCCTCCTATGCGCGCGCCGGGGCGGCCGGGGCGGCGGGCGGCTTGGTGCGCTCGAGCATGGTCATCGCCGAAGTCACCATCGTCGCCATGTCGCCCAGGTTGGCGGGCACGATCAGGGTGTTGTTGGTGCGCGCGAGGTGCGCGAACGCATTGACGTAGGCCTCCGCCACCTTGAGGTTTGCCGCATTCATCCCGCCCGGGCCGTTCATCGCCTCGGCCACCGCCTGGATGGCCGCCGCGGAAGCCTCGGCGATCAGGCGGATGCGCGTTGCCTCGCCCTGGGCGCGGTTGATCGCCGCGGTCTTGTCGCCTTCGGACTTGAGCACCGCCGCCTGCTTTTCGCCGTCCGCGACGTTGATCTCCTGCTGGCGCTCGCCCTCGGACTTGGCGATCAGCGCGCGCTTCTCGCGCTCGGCGGTGATCTGCTGCTGCATGCTGCGCAATATCGCCTCGGGCGGCGTGAGGCTCTTGATTTCGTAGCGCAGGACCTTGATGCCCCAGTTGCGTCCGGCTTCGTCGAGCGACGCCACGATCTGGCGGTTGATCACGTCGCGCGATTCGAACGTCTTGTCGAGCTCCATCTTGCCGATCTCGGATCGCAATGTGGTCTGCGCGAGCTGCACGATGGCCGTGATGTAGTTGGACGAGCCGTAGGAGGCGAGGCGCGGATCCATGACCTGGTAATAGATCACCCCGTCGACGCCGAGCTGGGTGTTGTCGCGCGTGATGCAGACCTGCTCGGGCACGTCGAGCGGGACTTCCTTGAGGCTGTGCGTGTAGGCCACGCGCTCGAAGAACGGGATGATCAGGTTGAGGCCCGGCTGGAGGATCTCGCTGAACTTGCCCAGGCGCTCCACCACCCAGGCCTGCTGCTGCGGCACGATGCGCACGCCCTCGATCACGAACACCACGATGATGGCGACGAGGAAGATCCACACCGCGTAAGCCCGGGTCTCGGGAATCGTCGCCGCGATGACGGTGACGATGATTGCGCCGATCAGCTTTGCAAACATGATGCCTCCTGTAGGGATGGCGCCCGGCCTGGGACGGGTGCCGTGTTACCCGCGCCCGGCTCAGGCCGGGCGCTGCCTGCTTACGTTGAGCGTGTGGCCGTCGATGGCGAGGACGTACAACAGCGCGTCGGGCTGGAGGTCGCCCTGCCCGTCGATCCGCGCATCCCACGAGGCGCCGCGGTAGCGCACGCGCGCGAGGCCCCCGCCCTGGTCGATCCAGGTCTCGAAATTGGCGGGCTGGCCGGCGTCGACGGACGCCATCTGCTGCTTCGCGTGCTTCGCGCGGTAAAGGTGCACGCCGTAGCATCCGGCGGCGGCGACGGCAACGGCGACGATGACCTGCACCTCGAACCCCTGCCCCAGGAACGCCACGGCGGCCGCGCCGAACGCGGCGATGCCGAGCATCAGCAGGTAGAACGTGCCGGTGAGCAGTTCGACGATGACCAGGCCGAAGCCGGCCAGGAGCCAGAGCAGGTAGGGTTGCATGGTGGGGCGTAGTTTCGCTCGCGCCGGGGCCGGGCGCAACCGGCGAGTCGCATTCCCCCGTTAAAATGCGCCCCATGGGACAAACACACATCGAAAGCGCCGAGGCCGGCTACAAGATCGCCGTGCGCCTGCACGCCGGGCGCGTGGCCGCGGGCTGGAAGCCGGTGGGCCGCAAGATCGGCTTCACCAACCGCACGATCTGGCCGCGCTACGGCGTCTACCAGCCGATCTTCGGGTTCGTCTACGACCGGACCGTGATCGACGCGCCCGAAGGCGCGGCAACCGTCAGCCTCGCCGGCCTCGCGCAGCCGCGCATCGAACCCGAGATCTGCTTCGGGCTGAAGTCGCCGCCGCCGCGCTCGAAGGACCCGGCCGACATGATCGCCGCCATCGAATGGGTCGCGCATTCGATCGAGATCGTGCAGTGCACGCTGCCCGGCTGGCAGATGAAAGTGGGCGACAGCACCGCGGCCAACGGCCTGCACGGGGCTTTGGTCGTCGGCCGCAGAATCCCGGCCCGGGAGATCAAGTACCTCGCCACGAAGCTCCCCAACCTCAAGGTGACGCTGAAGAAGGGGGAGACGGTGATCGACCGCGGCATGGGCTCCAACGTGCTCGACAGCCCGCTGCTTGCGCTGGCGCACCTGGTCGAGCTGCTCGCGGCGCAGCCGGATTTCCCCCAGCTTCGCGCGGGCGAGATCATCAGCACCGGCACCATGACCGACGCGGCGCCGGTGGCCCCGGGGGAAACCTGGTCCACCGAATTCGCGGGCGACGAACTCCCCGGCATGACGGTGCGCTTTGAGTAAGGGCGCGCTGCCGACGTCACTTCCACTCCGCGGAGTCACCGTTGTCGCGCTCGAGCAGGTGATCGCGGCGCCGTTCGCCACCCGCCAGCTCGCTGAACTCGGCGCCCGCGTGATCAAGATCGAGCGGCCCGGCGTGGGCGACGCTTCGCGCGGCTACGACACCACGGTCAAGGGACTCTCCTCGCATTTCGTGTGGGTGAACCGCTCCAAGGAAAGCCTGTCGCTCGACGCCAAGCACCCGGAAGCGAAGAAGATCCTCGCCAAGCTTGTTTCCCGTGCCGACGTCTTCGTCCAGAACCTCGCGCCCGGCGCAGCGGCGCGGCTCGGCCTCGGCGCGGAGGAACTGCGCGCAAGGGACCAGCGCCTCGTTTGGTGCGGGATTTCGGGTTACGGCGAGAACGGCCCGTACAGCGCCAAGCGCGCCTACGACCTGCTCGTGCAGTGCGAGACCGGCATGCTGTCGGTGACCGGCACCGAGGCGCAGCCTTCCAAGGCCGGCATCCCGATCGCCGATATCGCGGCGGGCATGTACGCGTTCTCCGGCATCCTCGCGGCGCTCCTGCGCCGCAAGGACACGAACGAAGGCGCGACGCTCGACATCTCGATGTTCGAGTCGCTCGGCGAGTGGCTGGGGTTTCCCGCCTACTTCACCAATTACGGCGGCAAGGCCCCGCCGCGCACCGGCGCCTTCCACGCCACCATCGTGCCGTACGGCCCGTTCCGGGCGGGCGACGGCAAGACGGTGTTCCTCGGCATCCAGAACGAGCGCGAGTTCGCGCGCTTCTGCGAACAGGTGCTCGGCCAGCCGGATTTGCCGAAGGACCCGCGCTACGCCTCTGCCAGCCTGAGGAACGACCATCGCGCCGAAATGAACGCGCTGATAGAAGCCGTGTTCGCCAACATGACTGCGCCGCAGGTCGTGGAGAAGCTTGAAGCCGCTGGGATCGCGAATGCGCGCCTCAACACCATGCAGGAGTTCTGGGACCACCCGCAGCTCGAAGCGCGCAACCGCTGGCGCGAGGTCGGTTCGCCCGCCGGGCCGCTGGATGCGATGCTGCCCCCGCTCAACATCGCCGGCATGGAGCCGGACATCAGCGCGGTGCCAGGCGTCGGCGAGCACACCCGCACGATCCTGACCGAGCTCGGCTACTCCCCGGCGGACATCGACGCGCTGGCCCGGGAAGGCGCGGTCTGATCGAATAAATTAACATAATTATCTTTAAATACTCAAGCACAGGAGCGGGCCTCCTGTCAGTTTACGTACCGGTACCGGTACATCACCCCGCGCAGGGCGGCAGCATCAGGGCCTGCAGCACCTCGCCCGTGGAGCGGTTCTGGACGAACGCAGCGACCCCCGACTGCTTCGGGTCGGCGTTCGGCAGCAGAGGCAGCGCGCGCTTTTCCTCGACCCTGAGCCCGTCGCCGAAACTGATCGGCCCGACCCACTCGCGCACCACGAAGTCGTGCGGGAGGACCTTGCCCTTGTTCTCGCCGGCCTGCACCCGGCTGGTCAGCTTGTTCTCGAACGCGGCCAGGTAGACGGCGGCGTCTTTTCGCTCCGCGGTCGACAGCAACTCGGCCGACAGCGAAACATCGACGCTTGCCTTGCCCATTGACTCCACGCTGAGGGAAAGCTTCGCGCGCGGCGGCTGGCCGTTCAGCTTCTCCACGGCGCTCGCGAACTCGCCCGAATCCCACTTGCGGAAGTCCTGCCCCTGCAGCAGCACCTGGGGCGTGTAGACGATCTTCGCGCGCTTCAGTTCCGCCGCGCGCCGCTGGCGCGTGGCGAACTCGCGTTTGGCGTACGGGTCCTTCCAGCCGATGTAGTCCCAGTAGTCAACGTGCAGCGCGAGCGGCACGACCTTGTCCGGCGCGTAGCCCTTCGATTGCAGCGAAGAGAGCCACCGGTCGGCGGGCGGGCAGCTGTCGCAGCCCTCCGAGGTGTACAGCTCGACCAGCACCGCGGTGCGCGGGCCGCTTTGGGCGGTGCACTGCGCGCCCGCGGCCGGAAACGCGAAGCCTGCCACCACGGCCAGCAGGGCGAAGTTGCGGACGAAGTTCCAGACCGGGGCAAGCATGGGATCCTCCTGCGGGAGCGGTGTTTCGCTGTGCGTATCGAAGCCTACACCGCTTGGTCGCGTGGGCGCCCGAAGCCTTACAATCGCTCCTCCCGTGCCAGCCCTCCCGCTCTTTCTCGTTTCGACCACCTGGAACTACGGCCTGGGGATGACCTATGTCGTGGTGCCGCTGTACGCGCATTCGCAGGGCATGACGGGGGTCGAAATCGGGCTGCTCTTTTCACTGCCCACGATCGCGCAAGTGGTCTTCAACCTGATCGGCGGGGCCTACACCGACCGCATCGGCGGGCGCACCATCATGCTCGCCTCGTGTGTCCTGCTCGCCCTCGGCGCGCTGGAATTCATCTTCGCGCGCGGCTTCTGGATGCTGTTCGCGGGCCAGGTGCTGTTCGTGCTGGCGCGGGCCACCTTCTGGCCGGCGACCTGGGCGCTCGCGAGCGAGTTGCCCGGCCAGAGAAGCCAGCAGCTCGGGCGCCTGAACGCGCTCACCAACCTCGGGCAGATCGCCGGCACGGCCTCGGCCGGGTTCATCCTCGCACTGGCCGGGTTTACCGCCTCATTCCTCACGCTCGCGGCTATGGGTGCAGTGTCGCTCGTGGCCGGCCTGCGGGTCCGGCAGCAGCCGCGCAAACCGCCCGAGGCCGGGCGCAGCGTGTTCGCGAACTATGCGCCCCTGCTGCGCCGCCCGTTGATCTGGTACACGGTGATCTGCGCCTACCTCTCCGCGCTGCCGTTCTCGCTCTCGATGTCGTTCTATCCGCTGCTGCTGAACGACTACGGCTACGACTCGCAGTCCTCGGGCATCCTGATCGCCGTGCGGGCGATCGGCTCGATCGCCGCCGGCCTGGTGGCGGCCCGCTTCGTGAAGACCGGCGCCGGGAGCCTCTCGCCGGTGGTGGCGGGTGCCTCGGTAGCCCTCGCGGTCGGGCTGCTCCCCGTGATCAACCACTCGCTCGCGATCGGCTTCCTGATGCTCGTGGTCGGGCTGGGCTCGGGCATCATGACCCTGTACTTCCAGATCACCATGAGCGACTTCAGCAGCGCCGCGGAGCGCGGCTCGGCGCTGGCGCTCGGGGGCCTCGGCTGGGGGCTCTCCCACCTCTCCACGCCGCTGGCCATGGGCTACCTTTCCGACCATATCGGGCTGGTGCGCGGGTTTTACGTCCTCGGCGCATTCGCGCTCTGCTGGACTGCGATGATCGCGCTGCTGCGGCCGTGGGCCTTCCGGCACGCCACGATAACGGGATGACGCGATGAAACTTTCCGTGCTCGACCAGTCCCCGATCATCAGCGGCCACACGCCGCGCGAGGCGATCGAGGAGACCCTCAAGCTCGCGCGCGCAGCCGAACGGCTCGGCTACTCGCGCTACTGGCTCGCCGAGCACCACGCGATCGGCGCGCTCGCCGACCCCTGCCCCGAGATCCTGCTCGCTCGGCTCGGTGCGGAGACCTCGCGCATGCGCATCGGCACCGGCGGCGTGCTGCTGCCTTACTACAGCCCGTTCAAGGTAGCCGAGACTTTCCGCATGCTCGAAGCACTGTATCCGGGGCGCATCGACCTCGGCATCGGCCGCGCGCCGGGTGGTGACGGGCGTACGGCGCGTGCAGTGGGCGGCGGCGTGTTCCCCGATGCTGAGCGCTTTCCCGAGCAGGTGTGGGAACTGGTCGGCCACCTCGACGGCACGCTGCCCGACGACCACCCGCACAAGAAGGTGCGCGCCATGCCCGAGGTGCCTACCGCACCCGAAGTCTGGCTGCTGGGGTCGTCGGACTACAGCGGGCTGCTCTCGGCGCAACTGGGCCTCAGGTTCGCGTTTGCGCATTTCATCAACGCGCACGGCGGCGACGCGGTGATGCACGCCTACCGCGATCGCTTCCAGGCTTCGCCCCGGGAGAAGGTGCCGCACACGATCACCTGTGTGTTCGTGATCTGTGCCGAGACGGATGCCGAAGCGGAAAAACTCGCGCGCGCGATCGACCTGCGCAGGCTGCACATGGCGCAAGGGATCGACTCGCCGGTCCCCACGCTGGCCGAAGCCGAGAAGCATCGCTTCACGCCACAGGAGCAGGCTTATGTGGACAGCCAGCGCCCGCGTGCCGTGATCGGCGGGCCGCAGAAATGCCGGGAGGAACTGACTGTGCTTGCGGAGCGCTATACGGCGGACGAGTTGATGGTGCTGACCATTACTGGCGACTATGCCTCGCGGCTGGCGTCGTACGAGATGCTGGCTGAGGCTTTCGGGCTTGAAATGCAACGAGGGGGAGTAGAATCCGCCCCGGGAGTCGGCTAGACAGCCGCTGGGCCCAGGGGGCAACCCCAGGGCCTGGAGGAAAGTCCGGGCTCCGCAGAGCAGGATGCCGGCTAACGGCCGGGCACCGTGAGGTGACGAACAGGGCCACAGAGACGAGTCCGCTTCAAGGCCGATTCTGGCCAGGTCGCGGGGTGAAACGCGGCAACCTCCATCCGGAGCAACACCAAATAGGCAAGCGCCTGAGGCCGGCTCGGCCAAGCTTGCGGGTAGGTGGCTAGAACCGTGAAGTAATTCACGGTCCAGAGGAATGGCTGTTGCGGGACAAGGCCCTCACGGGACGCGTCCCGACAGAACCCGGCTTACCGGCCGGCTCCCTTTTTGCCGATTTTCACCATCGACCGGGACAATCTGATAAGTCCCCCTTGCGTCAGGCGGGTCGCGGGTTGATAATTTTTTATCGTCCTATCAGACGGCCCCGAGGCCGCCCGCCCCTTGATGCAGCACCGCCTCAACCAGAACGACGTCAGCAACCTCGTCAACGTCGAAAACGCGCCGCAGGTCCGCGACGCGGTGCTCGGCATCCTCGCGCGGCGCTACCCGGGCGAGGACTTCTCGCTGGTTGCGCGCGCGTTCGACGACGTGCATGCGCTGTTCGAGGGGCGCTACCCGGGGTTCCTCGCCTGCGACACGCTTTACCACGACATCCGCCACACGCTCGACATGACGCTCGCGACCGCGCGGCTCATCGACGGCCACGACCGCATCTGCGCGCCGCAGGACCGCCTCGGCCCGCGCCGCGCCGGGCTGGGGATCATCATCGCGCTGCTGCACGACTCGGGCTACATGAAGCGCTCCTCCGAGACGAGCGTCGAGAACGGCGCGATCTTCACCAAGGTCCACGTGTCGCGCAGCGCCGACTTCCTCGCCGGCTACCTGCCCAAGGTGGGCTTCGCGGAAGAGGCGGTCACCGGCTCGCGCATCGTGCACTTTACCGGCTACGAAATGAACATCGAGGACATCGATGTGCGCGACCCCAAGGACCGCCTGCTCGGCTGCATGGTCGGCACCGCGGACCTGATCGGCCAGATGTCGGACCGCCTGTACCTCGAGAAATGCCGCGACTTCCTCTACCAGGAATTCGTGTACGGCCGGGTCGCGCGCGAGACGCTCGCCGACGGCAGCGAGATCGTGCGCTACTCGTCGCCGCAGGACCTGATCATCAAGACCCCGGGGTTCTACGAATACGTCGCGCGCGCGCGCATCCGCGACAAGCTCGACGGCGTGGACAACTACGCCGCGGCGCACTTCGACGGCCCCAACCTGTACACCGAAGCCATCGAAGGCAATTTCAGCCACCTGCGCGGCATCCTCGAGACCGCCGACTTCAACCGGCTGCGCCGGCTCTGCTACTCGCTCTCCTCGCCCGTTCGCCGGGCGGCATAACCACTTAATGCTTTCGCGGCAGTGCAGCATGGCGCGCCATGCTGGTGCGTTGTCCTGCGCACGTGCACCGTTGCAATTACCGGCATGCACGGCGCGAACCCCCGCCTCTCCTATGGCGTGAGGGCTGGCACGGCGGTTGCTGACTGTCATGCAGTCACATGCAGACAGGCCTTACGAAGCCGACAGTAGATGAAGATCGCGCAACTCCTGAAACGCATCATGGCGAACGCACCCGGAGGGCTCTCCGAATCGGAGGCCTGCGATCTGTTTTCCGCGCTGCTCGATGGCGACCTGCCGGAGCTCGAACTCGGCGCGCTGCTCACCGCGCTCTCGCGGCGCGAGATCACAACCGACGAACTGGCGGGGTTCTATCGCGCGGCGCGGGGGCGCCTGCGGCGCCTGTCGCTGCCCGCGTCGGCGCACACGGCACTGCGCCCGCTGGTGATTCCCAGTTACAGCGGCACGATCGAGCATCCCAACCTGATGCCGCTGGTCGCGCTGCTTGCGAATCATTTCAGCGTGCCGGTGGTCGTGCACGGCCCGCTCGAAAGCCACGGGCGCATCGCGAGCGTGTCGATTTTCCGCGAGCTGGGCGTGCTGCCCTGCGCAACGCTCAGAGACGCGCAGGCCGAACTGGACGCGGGCCGCATCGCGTACGTGCCCACCGGCCTGGTCGCGCCGGCGCTGATGCAGCTGATCGCCCTGCGCGCACGCCTGGGCTTCGAGAACTGCGCGCACCTCGTGGCGAACCTGATCGACCCCTTCGACGGTCCGGGCCTGAAACTGCTGCCGACCGGGGACGAGGCGCAGTCCGCGCTGATGGGCGACGTGTTGCTCGAGCACGGGGACAGCGCGCTGCTGTTCCGGGGCGCCGAAGGCGAGGCCTACACCGACCCGCAGCAGCGGCCCGCGATCGAGTACTTCAGTGACGGGGCGCACCAGACACTTTTCGAAGCGGAACCCGTGCCGGTGTTTTCGAGCGCGCAACGCACTGCCCACCTGCCCGCGCATGCGGATGCGAAGAGCACCGCGCACTGGATCCGCGATGCGCTGGCTGGCCGCGAGCCGCTGCCCCCGCCGATCACGAACCTGCTGGCCTGCTGCCTGTATGGCGCCGGCTACACGGATGACTTCAACCAGGCGAAGGCGATGGTCGCCGTGCGCACGCACAGCCTGGCGGTGGCCTAGCGAGTTACCTGCCGCGCGTCACCTGCCATACAGCACGCTCGGCAGCCACATGCCGATCGCGGGGAACTGGTAGAGCAGGAAAATCGCGAGCACCTGGATGCCCATGAACGGCATCATGCCCGCGAAGATCTGGTTCAGCGTCACATGCGGCGGCGACACGCCCTTGAGGTAGAACGCGGCCATCGCCACCGGGGGCGACAGGAACGCGGTCTGCAGGTTGAGCGCCACCAGCAGGCCGAAGAACAGCGGATCGATGCCGAAGTGCGGCAGCAGCGGGATGAAGATCGGCATGAAGATGACGATGATCTCGGTCCACTCCAGCGGCCAGCCGAGCAGGAAGATCACGACCTGCGACAGGATCATGAACTGCACCGGCGTCATTTCAAGCGACAGCACCCACTGGTTGATGATCTCCTGCCCGCCCAGCAACGCGAACGCCGCGGAAAAAATGCTCGACCCGACGAACAGCCAGCACACCATCGCGCTGGTCTTCGCGGTAAGGAAGACGGACTCCTTCAGCATCGCGAAATTGAGCCTCCGGTAGGCTGCCGCCAGGATCAGCCCGCCCAGCGAACCCATCGCCGCCGCTTCGGTCGGCGTCGCCAGGCCGAACACGATGGTGCCGAGCACGGCGAGGATCAGCATCGCCAGCGGAAAGAACGACCCCAGCAACATCTTGAAGATTTCCAGCCGGGCGAAGCTGAAAATCGCGTAAAAACCGGCGAGCACGACTGCGCAGATGCCCAGTGCAATCCAGAAACCCGTGGGCGCGGGCAGGCGGTCCTGGGACGCCGCCGGCGCGGCTGCAACCGGCGCGGCCGGCTTCACCGCTTCGGCCGGCGCCGCCGCTTCGGCGGGCTTTGGCGAGTCCGCGACCTTCCCGCCTTCGCTGGGAGGTTCCTGCAACCCGCCTTCTTTCTCGGGCTCCTGCAAGCCGCCGGTTTCGGGTTTCTCTTCCTCGGCGACGCCCAGGGCCGCGCTACCCATCTCGACCACCCCCTCGGCCACCTGCTGGACCGGAGCCGTCAAGCTCACGTATACGATCCCCATGATTGATGCCACCGCAAGCGCCGGGAGCAGCGCGATCAACAGGTGGTTGAGGAGCGTGCGCATCGGGACCGCGGCATTGCGCTTGCCCTTGAT